>NZ_JACHVB010000025.1 GCF_014230085.1 Ruficoccus amylovorans
CTCCACATCATTTCGATGGGATTGAGGTCCGGGGAGTAAGCCGGCAGGAAGCGGACTTGGGCCTTGGCCTGCCGGATCAGATTGAGGGTGTCCTCGTTTTTATGGGCGCGCAAGTTGTCCATGATGACGATGTCTCCGGGACGCAGGGAGGGGACGAGGATCTGGAGCACATAGGCTTGAAAGACCTCGGTGTTAGCCGCGCCCTCAACACTCATGCAGGCGGTGGTGCCGTCCAGGCGCCCGAGGAGATCATCGTGGTGGTGTGCCAGTGTCCATGCGGAGCATGGCAGAGCAGACGTTGGCGCCCGAGGGGCGCGACCCCGTAACCGGGTCAGGTTGGTCTTGGCCGCCGACTCGTCGATGAACACGAGCCGCGCCGGGTCGAGGCCGCCTTGGCTGCGCTTCCAGCGGCGGCGGGCTTGCGCGATATCGGGGCGGTTTTGCTCGGAGGCATGGAGCGTCTTTTTTTATATGTCAGCCCCAGCTTGTCCAGAGCCCAATGGATCGCTCCGACCGTATAGCCTAAGTCCAGACGCTCCTTGATTTCGGCCAAGGTCAAGTCCGGATGCTGCCCCACCAATGCCTTCAGTTCCGGCCCATGATCAGGCAATAAGCGTGCCTTGCGGCCCGAAAACCGATGCCGGGCTTCGATCAGGCCAGTCCGGCGCCGTTGCTGGATCAGCTTCTTCACCATCCCCAACGACACCCGGAAACGCTGAGCCACCTCGGCCTGCGTGCACTTGCCTTCATCGTAGCTCTCCACGAGCCGCCGTCTCAAATCCAACGATAGCGTTTTCATCACTACCCACTACCAGATCCCAGAGAAAATAGCTACAGTTTTATTTGAAACGCTCTAAATGGCTAATTGTTAATTGTTGGATGCGGAACGTAGAAAACAACAATTAGCCATTTTAACCATTTAGCCATTCGGTCTTTTTGTAGCGGCTACGACTTTACTTAAACCGCTCTAGTGTGCGGTTACCGAAGTTTACTGCATAATTGAGCAACTTTAGCGAGGATAGCATCTGCGGAAGCGGTCCAGACGAAGGGCTTTGGATTTTGGTTGTGTTGTTCGATGTATTGGTTGATGGCCCGCTTAAGTTGGTCAAGGGCTCCGAAGGAGCCTCTGCGGATGGCCCGGGAGGTAATGAGGGCGAAGAAGCGTTCGACCTGATTGAGCCAACTGGAGTGAGTGGGGATAAAATGCAGGTGCCAGTGCGGCCGCTTGCTGAGCCACTGGTTGACGGTGTCGGTTTTGTGGGTGGCGTAGTTGTCCAAGACGATGTGGATGTCGAGTCCATCGGGCACGGTGCGTTCGATCTGGCGCAGGAAACTGAGGAACTCACGGCTGCGGTGGCGTGGTTTGAGGCTGCTAATGACCCGTCCAGTGGCCACGTCAAGAGCTGCAAAAAGCGAGGTGGTGCCGTGGCGGTAGTAATCGTGGGTCTGCCGCTCGGGCGCGCCCGGACGCAAGGGCAGGATCGGCTGGCTGCGTTCCAGGGCCTGAATCTGGCTCTTTTCATCCACGCAGAAGACCAGGGCGTTGTCCGGCGGGCTCATGCACAGGCCCACCACGTCGCGCACCTTGTCCACAAAGTAAGGGTCTTTGGAGAGGGTGAAGCTCTCAGTGCGATGCGGTTGCAACTGAAAGGCACGCCAGATGTGCGAGATGGTTTTATTGGACAAACCCGTGCTCTGGGCCATCAAGCGCGTGCTCCAGTGAGTGGACGCCTCCGGCTTCTGCTCCAAAGTCAGACGCACCACTTCGGCCACCTGCTCATCGCTGATCGTACGGGGACGCCCACTGCGAGGCGCTTCGCTCAACGAAGGCAAGCGACCGGCGGCAAAACGCTTTCGCCAGTAGCCCACGGTCTGGGCATGGACGGACAACTCATCCGCAATGGCCCGATTGCTCAGCCCCTGCGAAGCCAGCAAGACCATCTTCGCCCGTTGAACCTCCTGCGCCGGTGCGTTACGCTTACGAATCAACCCATCAAGGGTCGATTGCTCTTCCTCGGATAAGAATATTGGCGTTACCGGCCTGCCCAAACGTGACATCCATACATAATGACATTATCAGATTAAATATCAACTAATTTATACAGTAAACTTCGGTAACCGCACACTAGCCGCACAGGCCGGTTAAGCGCTTTCCTTATCCTCGCGCCAGCAGCGGAAGGAGCGTCATCACCGCCACCAGCAACAGGATGCCTCCTCCCAGCGGGTTAAGCTTGTTAATGGAACGCAGGCTGATCCGCTCCGGTACCCTGCGGCCAAACACGCGCGCCAGCGTCACCATGTAGAGCCACCACACGGCAGTCCCGCAGACCGCCCCGACCACCACCATCAAGGCATGGCCGGGCTGATTGGGCAGGTGGTCTTCCAGCCCCGCCGCGACGCAGAAAGCCATGTATCCGAAAAAGCGCATCGGCATGCCCATCGATACCGCCATCGTACCCCGGAATATCCGGCTGGCCCCGCCGGGCAAGACGGGGCAGTCCAGGGAATCCGCCCGACGCGCCCGGAACATGACCAAGGCCATATAAACCAGTGTCAGAGCGGCCAACACGCGGAAAATCCAGGTCAACTCCGACTGGAGCGGCAGCATCCACAGCACCGCCATCAGCGCGACCGATGTGGTAATCCAGGCTCCCTGCCCCAGCGTGATTCCAAGCGCCGCGGCTAATCCTGCCCTCAGCCCGTAACGCCGGGTGACCTGGACACACCAAACGGTTCCGGGCACCATGATGACGGAAAAGATAAAACCGAGCACGAAGCCCTTGAGCAAGACGACGGTCACAAGCTAAAAAGGGTTGTTGCGACCTATCTGGCACGCGTTTACCCGGCAGCGCAAGGGGGAAAGCGTCTCCCCCCCCTCCGTCCCGGAAAAAACCATCCGGAAAACGCCCGGCCCTCCTCCCCGACCCACCAGTAAACTGCTAGCGCCGTCAGCCACCCACCCGGATGGATGACAAAACCGCAATCTTTCTGCGCTCTGAGCCAATAACCTGTTGACAGGCCCTGCACAAAAATCCACAAAGACGGGTTTCCGCGTCCTGTTCACAGGCCACAAGGCCAACGGATGCTATGCTGTACGAAACCACGCGATGGAGAATTTCGCCGACCAATGTCTTGATATGGCCCAGTCCATCCTGGGTCAGAACCTTAATGCGATCAACGCCGACGGTTCCATAACGCCCGTTGACGGCGAAATGGGCCGTTTTGATGAGCCCGGCCACGCCGCCCTCGCGATTGGAGAGTACCACCGTGCCACCCAGCAGTCGCGCTTCGGCGACTACGATCTGGTGGACCTGGTGGCCCGCACCGTCACTGCGCAAGCCTTCATCGAGGAAGAAGCCGAAAACGGGCTGGCCTACTCGGCCCTCGGGCTGCTGGCCTTTGGCCCCTCGAAGGAGCGCAACCCGGTCTGGGAGCGCCTGCTTGAGCCGACCCGCGAGACGCTCGACCACCGCCTGCTCCAGCGCACCGACTACGACAACCACCTCCAGGCGTTCAACATCGCCAAGGCTGTCACGCGCTTCAGCATGGGCCTGTCCAAGAAGGACGAGACCGGCAAGCTGATCGACCGCTTCGTCGAGCGCATCAAGGTCAACAGCAGCGCCGGCTACTGCGACGACCATCCCGAAGGCTTCGGCGGCTGCTTCGACATTTACGGCGTCCTGAGCTTTGTCTTCATCCGGCAGGCGCTCCAGCTTCACGCCAATATCCACCTGCGCGACCGCAAGCTGCCCAGCCTGCGCACCCACGCCGGCAAGTACATCAAGATGCTGCCCGACATCGTCCGCCAGGACGGCCTCGGCTGGGCCTATGGCCGCGGCATCGGTGCCTACGGCCAGATGCACTGCATCAGCCTGATCCTGCAGGCCATGCGCGACGGCTGGATCGCTGACGAGGAAAAGCCGAAGTACTTCGACATCCTCCGCCGCCTGTTCCAGTTCTTCTTTACCACGTACCTGGACCACGAGCACGGCTTCCTCGTCATCCGCGACGGCGAGCGCACCACCGCTGACACGCACACCACGCGCATGGCTAACTTCGACGCCGCGCGCTACCTGTGCCAGTGGGCCCGTCTGGCCAAGAGCATCGGCGGCAGCATGGACGCCAAACCCGCTCCGGCCAAGCGCTCCGGCCGCTTCGTGGTCTTCGACAAAAGCCACCGCAAGGAAAACGGCCTCTTCAACTACTTTGACCCGGAAAGCAGCCTGCACGTGCAGATCCCGCTCGTGAGTGCCGGTTCCGAGTGCGGCGAAAGCAGCTCCTCGCTCGCCTTCCCGCACTGCCCCGGCATCATCGACTGGCCCGCCAACAAGCAGATCCCGATCCTCCTGCCCGAGCTTACCTTCGGCAAGGAGAAGGTCATCCCGGCCTTCTACGGCAAGAACTGCACCACCGGTCTGGGCCTGCGCAACTCCTTCTTTTTCCGCTACGACCAGCCCGAACTGGTCACGGTGGACGAGCGCTTCCTCACCGGCGTGGGCTCCTGCAAGGTCAACTGGACCTTCCTCGGCGGCAAGATGACCAGCGAGTTCATCTTCACCGTCAAGAACCAGGTCCAGCTCGACAGCATGCGCTACGTCATCGCCATCGGCGCACCGCACACCCGCTACCGCAGCGGCCTGACATACACCATCGGTGAAGGCGGCCTGCGCCCGGTTGTGATCAAGGACGACTTCCAGGCCGTCTGGGGCGAAACCGAGGTCGTGACCGATGACCCTGACTACCGCAGCTACTGGGGCAACATCCACTACCTCCAGCACCTCGTGCGCGATCATCCGCTGATTATGCGTCCGGGCCTGAAGTACCGCCTCGTGGTTGAGTTCGAGCCCGACATCGCCTTCGCCGACGCCTAAGCACGACCAAGGCAACAAAACCAATCTTTTTCATAAACCGGTCCCGTTGGGGCCGGTTTATTTTTGTTTCAAGACAGGCACCGGCGGCTCAGCAGTAAGCACACAGCAACAGCGCCAACAAATCGCCCACGGCACGCGTTTATTGTTCCGGCATTTGGACGCAATCCAGCCCAGCACCCCGGCAATACCGAGGACGGGAAAAATCGGAAGCTCCCTGCGTTCGATAATGACCAGTATGATGCCTACGGTTACGCTGACAATGCCTCCAATCGCCAGAACCGTACCCACTGGAGTAAGCGGCCCTTGTATGGTCTTCTCCTCAACGTAGCATTCACCACCACAACGCGGGCAACTCGCCTTGTGCTTCGAACGAGGCGGTGTCGGCAAGAGTCGCACCCAGGGCGGATTATTACCCGTCTGGCCGACGTGGATGACATAAAGAGGATAGTCAGGGTCGTCATCGAGAATCGCCTGCGCCTGATCCAGACGGACCGGGCGCTGCGGCGGATAGCCAGGAGCGTCCGGATCACGCGTCATGTACCAACTGTCCTGCAACGAATTGACAAACATCCATTCTCTCAGATTGAGTCCAGCCATCGACAATCATTAAAAGGTACAGAGCCATTTCAATCAAGGACGATTCACGTCCCTCCAACGTAAAACCAACGCCGGACAAATCTTCACCCGGAACGGCTTGCAGCCGGGCCTGTCGAAGATTACTGTTACCGCTATATGTCAGATTCCCCCGCACGCATCGCCATCGTGACCGGAGCCAGCTCCGGCATCGGTGAAGCCACCGTCCGCCGCTTTGTAGCCCAGGGCTACGGCGTCATCGGCAACGCCCGCTCCGCCGACAAGCTCGCCGCGCTCGAACAGGAACTGGGCCCCAGATTCAAGGGCGTGGCCGGAAGCGCCGCCGAACAGGCCGTCATCGACTCGCTCTTTACCGCCGCCAAGGACACGTTCGGGCGCGAGGCTGACCTCGTCGTGGCCAACGCCGGGACCGGTCTGGGCGGGTCCGTCCAGAGCGCCGACATCGAAAAGTACGAGACCATCTGGAAGCTCAACGTCGAGGGCGCCCTGCGACTCATGCAGACCGCCGCCAAAAAGCTTGTCGCCAAGCAGGAGAAGGATTACCCGCAATCGGCGGCCGACCTCGTCGTCATCGGCTCGGTCGTGGGCAAGCAGATCTCGCCCTTCAGCGCCGTGTACGGCTCGACCAAGTGGGCCGTCCACTCGCTGACCGAGGGCCTGCGCCGTGAGATAGGCCCCAAGGGCGTGCGCGTCACCATCGTCGCGCCGGGGATCGTCGTGAGCGGCTTCCAGGATGGGGCCGGTTACTCCGACGAAACCGTCAAGCACTTCCATGAGAGCTTTGGCCCGCTGCTGGTCGGCGACGACATCGCTGAGGCCATCGAGCACCTTGTCGGGCTACCCGCCCACATCCACATCAGCGACATCACCGTCCGCCCCACCCGCCAGGATTACCCCTGAGCCGGAGCGTGACGCCAGGAGACTTTTTTTAACAGGAAGGCCGGGAAGGACATAAAGAAGTAGCGAAAACAAGGATTTCCGCTCTGTCCGGCCTTGCTGTTGAATCCTCCCTTTCCCACCAACAGGTAAGAACCGGACCTAGGCCTTGCCGGAGAATTAACCGGCATTTGGCTTGCGGACACATGGTTTTGAGTTAGATTCTCAACTAAGAATGATTCCAAATAAGAGCAATGGAACTGCGCTCGCCGACCATCCCGAAGTGGATGTGGCGGCGTGGCGCAAGGATTTCCCGATACTGGCCCGCGAAGTCAACGGCAAGCCGCTGGTGTATCTCGACAACGCCGCCTCCGCCCAGAAGCCGCTCGCCGTCATCGAGCGTATCGAGCGCTACTACTCACAGGAGCACGCCAACATCCACCGTGGCGTCCACTTCCTGAGCCAGGAGGCGACCGGGGCCTACGAAGCCGCCCGTGAGACGGTGGCCCGGTACTTCAATGCCGCCGAGGCGCGCGAGTGCATTTTCACACGCGGGGCGACCGAGGCCATCAACCTCGTGGCCAGCACCTGGGGCGAGGCCAACCTGCACACTGGAGACGAGATCCTGCTCACCGTGATGGAGCACCACGCGAACATCGTCCCGTGGCAACTGCTCGAAAGTCGCCTCGGAGTGAAGCTCGTGGTCGCGCCCGTCTCGGACGCGGGCGAACTGCTCATCGACGAGTGGGAAAAGCTTATCGGCCCGAGAACGAAACTGGTCGCTCTTTGCCACGCCTCCAATTCCCTCGGCACGATCAACCCGGCCAAAGAACTCATCGCCAAGGCCCACGCCCACGGCATCCCTGTGCTCCTCGACGGTGCCCAGTCTTCCGCCCACCTCAAGATCGACGTGCGCGACCTCGACTGCGACTGGTTCGTGTGCAGCGGGCACAAGCTTTTCGGGCCGACCGGGATCGGCGTCCTCTACGGCAAGGCCGAGCTCCTCGGCGCCATGCCCCCCTATCAGGGCGGTGGCGACATGATCGAGCGGGTCAGCTTCTCCGGCACGACCTTCCGGGGCCTGCCCGAGCTTTTCGAGGCCGGCACGCCCAACATCGCCGGAGCCATCGGACTGGCCGCCGCGCTCGACTACGTGGAGAGCATCGGCCACCCGGCCATCGCCGCGCAGGAGGCCGATCTCCTCGCCTACGCCACCGCGCAGCTTGAGCAAATCGAGGGCCTGACCATTTACGGGCGTGCCGCGCGCAAGGTTGCGCTCATTTCCTTCAACATCGCAGGCATCCACCCCAACGACATCGGCACCATGCTCGACTCCGATGGCATTGCCGTACGCACCGGCCACCATTGCACCATGCCCCTGTGGGAACGCTTTGGACTCACCGGCACCGCCCGAGCCTCCTTCGCGTTTTACAATACCCGCCAGGAAATCGACGCCCTCGTCGCCAGCCTGAACAAGCTCCGCAAGCTGTTTCTCCCGTAGGGCGGGCTAAGCTGCTTCCCCGAAAAAAGCCTTTGCGTCCGGGGTGTTCTTTACGGTTAAAAAAGACATGCCGCTGACACCGGAGCTTTACCAGGAAATCCTGCTCGACCACAGCAAGCATCCGCGTGCGCGCGGCCTGCTCGAAGCCCCCACCCACGGTGCCGAGGCCAAGAACCCCGAGGCCGGTGACGAAGTGGCGCTCACTCTGCGCACCGACCCCAAAGGCAAAATCGTCGCCATCGGCTGGGAGGCCGCCGGAAGTGCCGTGCTGCGTGCTTCGTGTTCGCTCATGAGCGAGCGGGTCAACGGCTTGGACATTGACGAGGCCAAGGCGCTGGCCGGGCGCTTCCGCGCATTTCTGACCGGCCCCGAACCGGCGGAGGCCGAGACGGACTTTTGGGAAGACGCCGCCGCCCTCGGAGGCATCCGCCACCTGCCCCCGCGTGTCAAATGCGCCATGCTTCCCTGGCGGGCACTGCTCGCGGTCGAGGAAGTGTGAGGGAGGAGCGAAAGGGGTATTCGGCGGCCGCCCCGCCCGGAAAGAAGCTACTTCGTAAAAAGCCGGGCGATGGAGGGTTTGTTGAGCACGTAGAGCGCCCAGCCGCAAGCCCCCAGGCCGACCACGGTTGTGATCCAGAAGGAAACGATGAAGCCCATGCTCTGCCCCTGCCCGTAGGGAGGTGCCCACCGGATGAGGGCGATCACCAGCGGCGCCGCCACAAAAATCAGCGTGACAATCGAGATCGTCAGCGTGAACAACCGCCAGTACGGCTTCAGGCGGATCAGGCCAAAGCCCGCCAGCAGCAGGAGCACCATGAAGTTGATATTGGCACCGTTCTGGTTGACGATGGAGATGATGGCCTGCACCAGCGCGAACGCGCCGAGCGCCATCAGGACCCCCGCGAGGATGGTCAGTTCCTTAGGAAGGTCGCCTGCTTTGGGGAATTTCATAGTTATTTAAATAAGCTCTGATACGGACGGGCTCAAGCTTCGAGTGGCAGGCGCACGGGCAACCCGGCTCCGGCCAGTTTCTGCTTCGCCTCCAGGATCGAGTACGTGCCGAAGTGGAAAATCGACGCCGCCAGCACGGCGCTGGCTTTGCCGTCGCGGAGCACATCCACGAGGTGGTCAAGCGTGCCCGCCCCGCCCGAAGCGATAACCGGCACCTCCACCGCTTCGCTCACGGCGCGGGTCAGTTCGATGTCATACCCGGCCTTGGTGCCGTCGGAGTCCATACTGGTCAGGAGGATTTCCCCCGCGCCCAGCCGCACGACTTCGCGAGCCCAGTCGATCACGTCCCATTCGGTTTCCTTGCGTCCCCCGTGCGTAAAAACTTTCCAGGTCAGCTTCGGCTCTTCCCCCGAGGATTCACCACCGTCCCCCTGGGGGGAGGAGCCTTTCTGGCTCCGTAGGGGGCTTGCCTCCTCAGTGTCCGCGGGCGCAACCCGCTTAGCGTCGATGGCGACGACGATACACTGATTGCCGAAAATCTCGGATGCCTCGCGAATAAGGTCCGGGTTCTGGACGGCGGCGGTGTTGAGCGAAACCTTGTCGGCCCCGGCATTGAGCATGGCACGGATGTCGTCCACCGTGCGCAGGCCGCCCCCGACCGTCACCGGCATGAAGCACTCCGAGGCCGTGCGCTCGACCACATCCCGCATGATCGCCCGCTCGTCACTGGAGGCCGTGATGTCGAGAAACACCAACTCGTCCGCCCCCTGAGCCTCGTAGGCTTTGGCCTGCTCGACCGGGTCGCCCGCGTCGATCAGATTGACGAAATTGACCCCCTTGACTACACGCCCGGCGTGGACATCGAGGCAGGGAATAATACGGACACTGACTTGCCCGGAGTTTGCCGTCTCTTTCACGCGGGCAACTCTCACCACCTCCCCCCTCCAGCGCAAGCCGTTTATGTGCGTGCCCGCACTGGACAATGAGGGGCTGCGCCCCTACGGAGCCAGAAAGGCTCCTACCCCATGCGCGGCCTAACTCTTAGGCGGGGCGGCGGAGTCTCCTCCAGAAAGCTACACCACTCCACCGCCTTCAGGCCAAACACACGCAGTTCGTTTGAGTCGGCGTCAACCGCCGTTGCCCATGCCGCCGCGTTGGCGGCGGCATCACGGTACGCAGTACCGAGGGTGCAGGGCATGCCGTGCCGCAGTAGCGAGGGCGGAGTGCAGGCCCTGCCTAGAAAGCCAGTTCGACGCAGACGGGGCGGTGGTCGCTGGCGGTGCGGGTAGCGGGCTGGATGTCGATGATGCGGGCCGAACCTTCGACCACGCGCCGGGCCAGCGCGGGGGATACCAGCAGGAAGTCCACCCGCTCGTAGAGGTCGCGCTTGTGGTAATGAAACGTCCAGACCTCGCCCCGCGAATCCTGCGCCTCGATGAATTGCGCCAACTCGCGCTTGCCCACGCTGAGAAAACGCCGCAGAGGCGTGCTTTCGCGGGAGTCGTTAAAATCGCCCGCAATGAGGTAGTTGGCCGTGTCGGGGTCGGGGTAGTTGGCGCGGATCAGGTCGCGGGTCGCCTGAGCCTCACCGGCCCGCTGCTTCGCGGCCAGCGGGTCGGAGTCGCGAATCGTCCAGCGGCTTTTCAGATGAACGACAAACAAGGCCCACGGCACACCGGCGGTTTCAAACTGTACCTCCAGCAAGCCCCGGCGGACCTGCTCGCGTTGGCCGTCGAAGGTGAACCCCAACCGGTCGTGCTGAAGCACGCGCGCGAAGGGCAGGCATGAGAGCACGGCGGTGCGGCGCTCGTCGTCCGGCCCCATCATGACGGCGGCGTACGGGTAGTCGAGCCCCTCGGCCCGCAGGTCGTGCTGGAGTTCCTCCAGGTAGTCGGGGCCACCGATTTCCTGCACGGCGAGCACATCGGCGGCGACGGCGCGGATAACTTCGCGCAGGGCTTTTTTTTCCGCCTCCGGCTTAGGGTAGTCCGTCCGCCAGTGGCCGTCAGCCATCCGCCCCATCGGCAGGTAGTTTTCCAGATTATAGGTCGCCACCCGGACAGTCTCGGCCCCGCTCAAAGCGAACGGCACTACCCAGAGCAAAATGGATAAAAAGAGAGGATTCAACAGGAAGGCCGGGAAGAACAAAAAGGACAGGCAAGAACGGGGGGCTCCGCCCTTGCCGACCTTTCTGTTAAAAAGGAAACCTCCTGCCGTCACGGTCTCGTTATCACTTCAATTGAGAAACAGAGTTAACACCATCACCACCCTGCTCACGATTTCCCATTCTGCTGGCTTCACCCGCCCTTGAGGGCGGTTTCACGTTCCAGCAGGGTTGGGTGGGAGTAGTGGAAGGCGCTGTAAAAGGGGTGCGGGGTGAGGTTGCCGAGGTTTTTCTCGGTCAGCTTGTGCAGTGAGGCGATGAGCGGCTGCGGGTCATCGCCCATGACCTTGCGGGCAAAGGCGTCGGCCTCGTACTCGTGCTTGCGGGAGAGGCCGTTGAGCAGCGGCGAGAGCCAGAAGCTGAACAACCCGCTCAACAGCATAAACAACAACAGAGCCGGGACCATCCCGTCGGCCAGTTGGAAGCCGAAAGCCTCGTAAAACCACGCCTGTCCGGCCAGCAGCCCGAGCACACCGAAGCCCACCAGGCTGGCCAGCGCGGAGATGATGAGCATCTTCGGCACGTGGCCCTTCTTATAGTGCCCGATCTCGTGCGCGAGCACGCTCTCCAGCTCGATGTCCTCCAGTTGCTCGACCAGCGTATCGTAGAGCACGATGCGGCGGAACTTCCCAAAGCCGGTGAAAAAGGCGTTCGAGTGGGTGGAGCGGCGGCTGCCGTCCATCACATGGATGGTCCGGGCCGAGAAGCCCGTGCGCTCCCCGAGCTTGAGCAGGCGGGAGCGCAGTTCGCCGTCGGGCAGGGGCGAAAGCTTATTAAAGAGCGGCAGGATCAGGCGCGGATAGAGCAGGAGCAAGAGCAGTTGGAAGCCGAAAAACGCCACGAAGGCCCAAAACCACCACGAGTTCGGCAAAATGCGAAAAAACCACAGCAGCAGGCACAGCAGCGGGTAGCCAAGGATGGCCGCCAGGAGCAGGCCCTTGAGCTTGTCGCTGATCCAGGTGCCCAGCGTGGTTTTGTTAAAGCCGTAGCGGGCCTCGATCTTGAACGTGCTGTACAGCTCCAGCGGGACGCCCGGCAGCGAGAGCGCGATCAGGATGACAAACAGCACCAGCCCCTGCCCCCAGAGCCCGTCCCCGACCCACCCGGTCAGCCCGTAAAAGAGCCACGGCAACAGCCCCGAAGCCAGCACCACGGCCAGGACGACGGCATCCCAGGCGGTTTGAATCATCCCGAAATTCGTGTGCGTGAGGGTGTAGGAAACGGATTTTTTGTAGGTTTCCTCGTCCATAATCCCGGCGAAAGCCGCGGGGATGCTGTCGGCGTGGCGGAGGACTTCTCCGCGGTTGAGCCAGTCGAGCACCAGTTCGGCCACCAGTTTCAGGCCGATCAGGACGAGAATTGCGATCAGGAAGGGATGCATAGGGATGCTAGAATGATTAAAAGAAAAGTACGCCGGGCCGGTCAGGCGGCAGGCGCCTCATCATCGGAGTCTTTCTCAGGCAAAGGCTTGAGCTTCTTCAGGTTCTCTTTGAATCCAAACCCCAGCCAATAAACAGGCATAACGATCGGTGCAAAGATTAAACCGAGAACCGTCCACCAGATTTTATCGTCCTGGGTACGACTGGAGTGCCAGAGGTCGATGAGCATGAGAACGGCCCCAACCAGTGCAATATACTTCGGGACATCACCCGCCGTCTCTGCCAGATCCAGCAGACTTTGCAGGCCAAGCCACCCAGCCAAGAGCCTCAAGGGCAGCCAGAAGGCAGCGAAAGTGCAAAAAATGATTTTTAGGGCAGGCACGGGCAGGATGGGAGAAATCTCGTTCGAACTCCCATGCCATAACGCCTGAAGCCCGGTGGCAAGGGCGAATTACACCCCGTTTTCGCCCCTCCGTCCGGGGCCAGAATCAGGCTTGCGTTTGCGCCTGACCGGGGTTTCACTTACCGCTAACCTAATATGCCGAAAACGCAAACGACGGAAGAAGCTGCGTCTTTCGAGGAAGCACTGGAACGACTGGAAAACATCGTTGAGAGCCTCGAAAGCGGAGACATCCCGCTCGCCGACCTGGTCACCAAATACGAAACGGGCACCCGGCTGGCGAAGTTTTGCCAACGCAAACTGGACCAAGCAGAACAAAAAATCGAAAAACTCAGGCAGGAAGACGGACAGGTCAGCCTCGAACCCTTCGACGCGCCCGCCGATTCCTGACTTTATTTTTTCAAGGCGATCACTATTCTCTCACTCGCCTGTTTATCTAAGACTATACGTTATGGCTATACTTCCCTCCATCAAGGGCCCTCAGGACGTTAAAGCGCTCAGCAAGGAAGACCTTCCGCAGCTGGCCAAGGAAATCCGCCAGGAAATCCTCGAGGTGACTTCTGAAAACGGTGGCCACGTCGGCCCGAACCTCGGTGTCGTCGAGCTGACCATCATGCTGCACCGGCACTTCAGCACGCCGCAGGACCGTTTCGTCTTCGACGTGTCGCACCAGGGCTACGTCCACAAGCTGCTCACCGGCCGCCAGGGGGAAAAATTCCGCAAGCTGCGCCACAGCGAGGGTTACAGCGGCTTCCTCATGCGCGACGAGTCCGAGCACGACTGCTTCGGCGCCGGGCACGCCGGTACGGCCCTCTCCGCCGCCGTCGGCATGGCCACCGCCCGCGACCTCAATGAGAGCCCCGAGCACGTCATCGCCGTGATCGGCGACGCCGCCCTGACCTGCGGCATCACGATGGAGGCCCTCAACAACATCAAGGCCAGTTGCAAGAAGCTCATCGTCATCCTCAATGACAACAAGTGGTCGATCGCCCCGAATGTCGGCGCCATCCCCACCTACCTCAACGAGCTCATCACCAACCCGGTTTACAACCGCTTCCACCAGGACGTGGAGAGCTTCCTCAACGCCGTCCCCGGCGGCCAGGCGATCAAGAAATTCGGCAAAAAGGTCAAGCAGGAGACCAAGGACTTCCTCATCGACCAGAACCCCTCCCTTTTCGAGAAGTACGGCCTGCGCTACATTGGCCCCATCGACGGCCACGACATGGAGCTGATGGACCAGTACATGCAGTTCGCCAAGGAGTCGAACGAGCCCGTCATCCTGCATGTGCTCACGACCAAGGGCAAAGGCTTCGACGTCGCCATGGGCGACCCGGAGAAGTGGCACGGCACCAGCCCCTTCTGCCTCACCAGCGGTAAGTCCAAGCCCGGCAAGGCCAGCGCCCCGCCCGCCTACCAGGACGTTTTCGGCAAGGCCCTGGTGGACTTCGCCAAGGCCGACAAGCGCGTCGTCGGCATCACCGGCGCCATGCCCTCGGGCACCGGCCTCAAGCATCTCGCCGACGAGGTTCCCGGCCAGTACTTTGACGTGGGCATCGCCGAGGAGCACGCCGTGCTCTTCGCCGCCGGCCTGGCCACCAGCAACATCAAGCCCGTCGTCGCCATCTACTCAACCTTCCTCCAGCGCGGCATCGACCCGATCATGCACGACGTCGCCCTGCAAAAGCTCGACGTGATGTTCTGCATGGACCGTGCCGGGCTCTCCCCCAACGACGGGCCGACCCACCACGGCCTCTTCGACATCACCTACCTGCGCGGCGTCCCGAACGTCATCATCATGCAGCCCAAGGACGAAGACGAACTGGTGGACATGATGAAAACCGGCCTCGATTTCAAGGGCCCGAGCTTCATCCGCTACCCGCGCGGCTCTGGCGTCGGCGTCCACATGAAGGACGAGCCCGAAGCCCTCGAAATCGGCAAGTCCGAGACCCTGCGCGAAGGCGACGACATCATCATCTGGGCCCTCGGGCCGATGGTGCAGGACGCCTTCAAGCTCGCCAACAAGATTTCCGCCGAACAAGGCCTGAGCGTCGGCGTGGTCAACGCCCGCTTTGCCAAGCCCATCGACACCACGCAGCTTTTCAAGGACGCCAAGCACGCGCGCCTCATCGTCACGATGGAAGACCACATCCGCAAGGGTGGCTTCGGTAGCGCCGTACTCGAAGAGCTTCAGGACGAGGGCATCATGACGCCGGTCGTCCGCATCGGCTGGCCGGACAAGTTCGTCGCCCACGGCAGCAGCAATGCCGACCTGCGCGCCGCCAACGGCCTCAGCCCGCAGGACATGGAGAACGACATCCTCACCCGATTCCGTTCCCTGCCCGCCGCCACCGTCGAAGCCGCCTCCGAAAGCGTCACCTTCCCCAGCGGGAAATAGCGCGCGGCCGGACTGGACCGGGTTACAACCGGTGGCACTGGGGCTTTGCACCTGAGCGTCACAAAGGTTGCTCCCCCCCCAACGATGGGTCCGCACTGCAGGACAATAACGCTCCGTCAAAACACATCTTTCACGCACGGGTCTTCGGGCCCGTGCGTTTTTTTATGCGGGGCGTTATGGCACTCTGAATAATCGCCGTCGCCGTTCCCTCTTCCTCCTTGCGCGCCCCAGTGTTCCTCTTTTCGTACCGCAGAGGCGCAAAGACGTAGAGATGTAGAAATCCCCCCGTGCCTCTGTGCCTCCGTGTGAGCTTTTTCTTATTTAGAGCGGTTTAAGAAATACTGTAGCCACCATCGTTAAATGGTTAAATGGCCAATTGTTAATGATTGGATGCTGAGCGTAGAAAACAACAATTAGCCATTTTAACCATTTAGCCATTCGGCCTTTTTGTGGCGGCTACGACTTTATTTAAACCGCTCTAAAAGTTCGCCCGGAGCCCCGCGAAAAAAGCCTCCCACGTACCATTCACCCGGCTCATTGTTCAACCGACAGCTTCGGCAGGATGCGGGTCACGAGCTTCAGGCCGGCGACCGGCTCCACACATTCGACAAAGATCGTGGCAGAGCCCTCCATCCCGGTACGATTCTCCCCGACCTCGGAAGCCACCGCATAAACATTGAGCGGGACATCCGCCTGGAAAATCAGCGTGTAGCCCGCCGTCTCCACCACGGTCCCGACATTTTCCTCCGACACGGTGATTCCCCCCGCACCCTTGACCAAAGTCGCAAAGATAAAGGCACTGCGCTTCCCCAGACGAACGGCCACTTCATCGACAATCCGGATTTCGCTCCCGGCCTGCCAGAACAGATTCCGGTCCCACTGGGAAATGTCCGGGTCAGCCAGCGTCAGATCCAGATAAGCCTCGCCTCCCTTGTCGCCAATCTTGCGCACGTGCACCGGCATGTCCGCCGTCCCCTTTTGCGGCGAAACAACCTCCCCGCCTGCCATCCGCTCCGAAAGCGGCAGGAGCATATTGTTGCTCAGGACGTTTTGGTCCCCCCGGTTAAGCCCGAACGCACCGGACATGATTCTCACTCCGGTCGCGCCCCCCAACAAGGACAAGACCTCCGCCTCATCCTCCGGCCCTGACACCCAGGCCAGAACGACGGGCACCGCTCCCTTCGGAGCCGGTTCGTCCCGAAACAGCGCCCGGCTAAAACCACCCTCGCCCGCGACATAAATGTACTGGCTGACCGGGCTCGCCGTTGCCCCTTCGGCCGTCCCGGAATCGCCGGAAGCAAGATCGTTCGCGGTGGAGCCGTCTTCGGTGGGTTTACAGGCGCTCAAGCCCAAGAGCAACGACACAGCGAAAAACAACAACAGGCGAGGTATCACGACAGGCAGTGTGCCGGGCCAGGCCTGAAAAGGCAATGGGATAAGCGCCGCGCATCTTCCCCCTCCGTACACGCTGTTCGCAAACAGCAATCGCCCTGCTTCGGCTTCTTTACCCAAGGGAATAAACACCCCCGTCTCTCCTCTCCCAGTATAGATGAATGTGATTGCCAGGGTCCATGCCAGTCCGCACCTTCTGCTGCACGGGCACAGTCAGCACCACGATCCTTTGCTTTTATGTAAAATAAATGCTAAATTGGCGGCAAGTACGCTCATTAGCTGTTTTTCACCTATATCCAAGAGCTACTGGGTAGGGTTTTTGCTTTATTTGGAAAAAATAAAAATATTACACTTAAACCCGACATCAATCTGACGATTAACAAAAAACAGGGGTAAACTCTCGTTTCACCCTTTGGGTATTTATAGGCCAATCAATCTTTCGAGCAAAATAACTGATATGAAATTCAACCTCCTCAAGACCACTTTCGGCCAGGCCGGCGTCGCCGCCGCCGCGATCTTCGGGTTGACCGCTGTTGCCAGCGCTACGCCGGTGTCGTTCACGTTCGATAGCTTTACAAAGTCTTCGACGATCAACACCAACATGGGCAAGCTCTACGTGGGCACCATCAACCTCACCTTTCTGGACGAGTCCAGCACGATGACTCCGATGCAAACGGTCGCCTTCTGCGCCGAGATCGAGCAGGTCATCAGCGTCGGCAGCACCTACACCAATTACCAGACCTACAGCCTGACCGATCCGGCCGGGCTGGCGCTCAGCGAGGCTCAGGCCCGCAATATCGCCATCTTGTACGACAAGTACTACCCGACCAACCAGGATCTCAGCTCCTGGAGCCAGGAGGACGCCGGCGCCTTTCAGCTCGCCTTGTGGGAGCTGATCTACGACGACGACGGTATCTGGGTGAACAACGGACTCTCGGACGGCAACTTCCAGGTCAGCGTTGATGACCAGCCGGCCACGAATGGCCCCCAGCGCGAGCGTAATACCGTCAACCAGGCCAAGAACTACCTCAACTACGTCAATTCCGAAGCCCAGAACGGCAACAACTATCCGTATCCCGATCTGGTTTCCATCGTCAGCCCGACCAATCAGGATCTGATCGTGCTCGGCATCGCCATCCCCGAAGGTGGCGGCGGCTCGCCGGTCGCGGTGCCCTTCGGCGTCAATCCGCTGCCCGGCCTGGCGCTGATCGGATTCTTCGGCTGGCGTCGCCTGCGCAAGCGTATCAACGCCCGCAGCGAATCCGAACAGGCCTGAGCCTCACGCTCAGTAATAAAAGGTTGTAAGTCGTAGGGTTTCCGCCTACCTAGCCAGATAACCGCTAGGAATGAAAGCACTTACCCAACGCCTGAAGCAATTCTACCGCCCGCTGGAGATCCAGGAGGGCGAGCCCAATCCGCTCCCTATCGTGGGAGCGGCCTTGGTTTTATTCGGTCTCTTTCAGTACGCGTACATCATCTACCCGCTTCAGCCGGGAAGCGCCGACTGGGAATTCCTCACGATCAAGGCGCTGGTTGACAACGCCTTCACGCCCATCCTCGGTGTCGCGCTGTTTTTGGCCGGCTACACCATTGAGCTGCCCCTGTGGCGGCTGGCCGGGGCTCGCATCCTGACCTGGTTCAGCCTCGTCATGGCGGTGATCTTCGTCCTGCTCATGCCCCTGGCCGTCAATGACGCCCTGCGCCTGAGCAATGGCATGAACGCCCGCATGGCCACGGCGCAGAACATCTCCGCCACCCAGCAGCAGAAAGTCCGCAAGGCCCTTGACAACGCCACTAGCATGGAGGAACTGGAAATGCTCACCACGGTGCTGAGTCTGACCCCCTCTCTGGAGCAGCGTGCCCGGCAAATGCCTAAAGACTCCTTCGTCGAGCGCCGCGAGTGGCTCTGGGAAACGATCAAGTCCAACCAGAAGCGCATGCTCGATGAGACAAAGTCGCTCTTCAGCGCGAACAAGACCACCCTGCGCAAGGATACGCTCAAGTGCGTCGGCGGGAGCGCCTTCGTCGCCGCGGTTTACTTTTACTTCTTCTTCGCCTTCCGCCGCGTACGTAGGAAGTACCGCCTGATCCAGGACGACGAATAAGTCCGGCCCTCCATATCAAGGCCTATTTACTTTTTAAAACTCCCGCCCATCTTTGAGCGGGAGTTTTTTTATCGCCATCCATCGCGCCCTGCTTTTCGTTCCCACATCATGCCCCTGCCCAATGCACGTATCATGCTGCGCCGCACAAGCGCCTTCCTCGGCGGCTTCGCAGGTTATTTCGTGCTGACGCTGATCCTGATGCTGCTCAGTCTGCTGCCGCACCGGAGCGTGTCCTACGGCGAATTCGGCGAACTCAGCCTCATGCTGCTTTTCCCCTGCGCACTGGGCTACGCGCTCATCCTGTGGATCGGCCCCCGTCTGCCGCGCTGGAGCGTGGTGCCGTTCTCGCTCGGAGCCTATCTCGTCATGCTGCCAGCGGGATTCGTCCTCTACCTGCTGGCCAGCGGGCAGGTGGCCTCAATTCCGTGGCTGCAAGTCACCATCACCCACCATTACGCGACTTACTGGCCGATTTTCGCGACTTATTTGATGCTCGTTTTCGGCACTCGGGTGCGCGCCCCGCGTTGCCCGCGGGACGACGATTAGGCTGCGTGGACAAAATACGGAACGAGCAGCCGCAGGGCGTTGGCCTCAATCCTCCTCCGGCAGAGCGGAGATGTTCGCCTTGCGCATGGTGAATGTATTGGTTTCGTCAATACGCCGGTACTCGATGTGATCCATCAACTGCTTGCAGAAAAAGATGCCCAGCCCGCCGATGGGGCGCTCCTCCAGCGGCGCGTCGATGTCCGGCTCCCTGGCGTCGTGGAGCGGGTCAAAGGCCTTGCCGTGATCGCGAATAACCGCCTCCACCTCGTCGCCGATCAGTTTCATAGAGAGGTAGATATGATGCTGGGCGGGCACCTCGTAGGCGTAGGAGATGATGTTGGTCAGAACTTCGTCCAGGCAAAGGTTGAAGGTGTGGACGAGGGCCGGGTTCAGGTCGTGCGCCTCGCCGAAGCGCTCCAGGTCGGCGGCCAGTTGGTTGAGTTCCTTGACGTCGTTGATGTAGGTAAAGTCCATCGCGGCAGAGAGTATCGGGTCAGGTGAAGATAGTTTTACGAAAATGAGAGAAGGCCGGGGCTCCGGTATGGGGACAGCGTTTATTTGAAAATGATCTCCATGAGGGAGAAATCATCCTCGAAGGGGTCGCGGCCCTGAGCGCGGCGCACCCAGTCAACCATACTGGCGACCTTGCTTTTTCCCTCCTCGGGGGGGAGGCACAGGCCCGCGCCGAACTCCTCCTCGGTCATCATGCCGTGCCCGTCGGCATAATCGACCTCGTACACGCCGTCACTGAAGACATACAGGGTGCTGCCGGACGGCACCTGCGTGCTGTCTGTGGTGAAGGGCGCACCGGGCATCCCGCCAATGACCATCCCCGGCGTGAAGAGGGTTTCAAGGGATTCCTGCGGCCGGGCCGGATCAGTGATGAGGACGGCGGGCGGATGGCCGCCGGAGGAAAACTTCAGGGTGCGCGTGGGGCGATGGAAAACCCCATACCAGAGCGTGAAGTACATCTGGTTGTGCTTGTCCATGTCGAAGGCCTCGTTCAGCCCCGAGAGCACCGCTCCGGGATCGCGAAAATCCACCCCCGGCAGGGACTGCGCGCGCAGCACGTTGATGGCCGAGACCGAGTGCAGGGCCGCGCCGACACCATGTCCGGTCACGTCGAGCAGGTAGATGGCGAAGTGCTCGTCGTCGAGGTCGTGATAGCCGAAGGTGTCCCCGGCCAGGTCGGAGGAGGAGATAAAGACCCAGTCCGTCTTGACCAGGTCGTTCTCCATCGGGTCCGGAAAGAGCGAGCGCACGTAGCGGGCGGCCTCCTCCAGCTCCGCCTGGAGCGCGGCCTCCGCCTTTTTGCGCTGGAGCAGGTTGAGGTAGCCCTTGGAGTGGTAGCGGATGCGGGCGATCACTTCCAGCTTGTCCGGCAGTTTGACCATGTAGTCGTTTGCGCCCAGCTCGAAGGCTTTCTTTTTCGTCTCCGGCTCCTCCTTCGAGGACAGGACAATCATCGGCACCTCGCTAGTTTCGGCCTTGGCCCGGAAGAACTTGACCAGCGTCAGCCCATCAATGTCCGGCATGACCAGATCCTGCAAGATCACGGTCGGCTTGATCTCCAAAGCGGTTTCAATGGCCTTGGCCGGGTCGTTGATCGAGTGAAAGGCGATGTCCGGCTCCCCGGCGAGCATGCGGCGCACGGCCTCGCAGACCATCGCCTGGTCGTCCACCATCAGGACTTTGATGGCCGGCTCCTGGCCGGGGCTGTCGGGCGTATTCAAGGCCTGAGTGAGAGCGTCCTTCATGAGCGCGGATTGAAACGGCCCACACCGTTCACGGCAAGGATAAGAGTTTGAGAGTTTGGGGTTTGAGCGTTTGAGAGTTACGGTGAAAAACGTGAAGACGGGCATGAAAACAGAACTGTTTTGTAAAAAAAGCTGCCCCGCAGCGTAGCAGCCGCCACCTTCAAACTCTCAAACCCCAAACTCTCAAACTAAAAAAACCCTTGCCAAGACGCGCAGAAGGTCTAATTTGCCACGTTTTTCACTCAAGAGGAGAACCAATTCCATGTCACGCATCTGCATAGTCACCGGTAAACGCCCCCAACGCGGCAGCCGTATCCACCGCAAAGGTCAGACCAAGAAAAGCGGCGGTATCGGTACGCACGTCACCAAGGTCGTGAAGCGCACCTTTCGCCCGAACCTGCAGCGCATCCGGGTAAAGCTCCCCAGCGGCCAGGTCAAGCGCGTCTGGGTGTCCGCCAAGGCCATCAAGGCCGGCAAGGTCGAAAAGGCCTAAAACCTTTCGCCAACCCACTTTTTCCCAAACCCGGCCCCGTGCCGGGTTTTTTTGTCGCAATACCGTTGCAAACGCGGGCGAAGGGCCGCTAGGTTAAGGGCTTATGCAAGCGGGACAAGCCGTTACGCGACACTATCCCATCCCCAGAATCGACTTTGCCGATTTCTGGGACATTTGCGGCACCTTCATGCGCATCCACCCCGGGCTCACGCGCATCCGCTACACCATCGAGGGCTCCGAGTCCACCTTGGCCGACCACGAGTACGACGTGGCCCGGATTCTCGACCGGCTCCACCGCCAGCCCCAGGACCTCCTGCTGATGGAGGCCGAGTTCGAGGGGCCGAACACCCGCGAGGGGCACGCCCGCGCCGTTTACCGCCCCGTACCGGTGGACAGCGACCCCGGCGGCCTCACCATCTCGACCCCCAGCCTTTCCAAGCTCCTGCTCTACCAGTTCGAGAGCCTGCTTTACGATAAATACGACCTCGAAGAGCAGCTCCACCCCACGGTCAAATTCGGCAAGCCCTGCGAAGTGCTCGCCTCGATCATCGACCTGCGCGGCTTTTCCCAATTCTGCGAAAAGCCCACCATCGAGTCCCCCTACACCTGCGGGCTCATGCACTCCTTTTACCAGGCCGTGCGCCACGGCTACATCAAGTACCCGCCCGACCTGCTCAAATTCCTCGGCGACGGCGTGCTCGCGCTCTGGGAAACCACGGCCGAGGACCGCGAAGTCGCCATCGAGACCTGCCTCTCCGGCTCGCTCGATATCCACAACCGCTGGCAAGTCGTGCGCCGCAGCCCGCAGTTCACGCACGGGGCGCCCGAGGAGGTCGCCGTCGGCATCTCTTTTGGCCTGGCCAGCCGCCTGCCCGAAGTCGGCGACTACATCGGTCGCCCCGTCAACATCGCCAGCCGCCTCAGCAGCGTCTGCCCCGGTGGCCAACTCTACGTGGACAAATCCGTCCCCGGCATCGGCCCCGAGTATTCCAAGGACGACGCCACCGCCCACATCAAGAGCTTCGGACGCTACTACATCTGGCGCATCCACGCGGTTTGAAGAAATTTGTCATGTGCGTGGTGCTGATGGGCGTCTCCGGCGCGGGCAAAACCCTGATCGGGCAAAAACTGGCGACAGCCATCGGCGGGGAGTTTTTCGATGGAGACGACTCCCACCCCGCTGCCAACGTCGCCAAAATGCGGGCGGGCCTCCCCCTCGACGACGCCGACCGCTTACCCTGGCTGCGGCGGCTGCGCGCACTGATCGAGGAGCGCGAAGACAGGAGGAACGGGGCAAGGAGTGGATCCGGGTTCCAGACCGAGGCCTCAAAAACAGGCAGCGCGGAGGCCGGCGCTTCGGAGGGCTGCGCCCCCGCCATCACCCCGCCGCCGGTCATTCTCGCGTGTTCCGCGCTCAAAGCCAGCTACCGCGAGATTCTGGCCCCGGCAGGCGATCCCCGGGTACGGTTTGTCTACCTGACCGGGAGCTTCGAGCAGATCGCCCAGCGCCTGCGGGAGCGCCGGGGACACTTCATGCCCGAGAGTCTGCTGCGCAGCCAGTTCGAGGCGCTGGAGCCGCCCGCAGAAGCCCTCAGCGTGGACATCGGGCAAAGCCCCGAAGCTATCGTCGCGCAGATACGCCACGCACTGAAGATATAATCGGGTCCGGCAACGACCTAGGTGGTATTAATCAACCCATCGCGTATCGGTCACGGTCTTGACATGCTGATGGTCGTCAAATTCGACCGCCACGCCCCCGCCGGAGAAATCAATAAACCGCCACCCCGGCCTTTTCGTTTCGTAGAGCCAGATGCCGTCTTTTGCAATCCGGTCCGGTTCTCCAAGCATAAGCCTGACCTCGGCCTGGCTTTTATCTTTCAAGACATCTTCAGCCAGCAGCGCATCGACGTAAGTAAACCGGGTTTTCCGGTTCCCGTCCTTCCACGCTTCCGATGAAAAGACCGCCTTATCCGTGTACACTTTCTCATTCACCCATCCGTAGAGCCGCCCGGCAACCATACCGCCAATAACCAGCAGGTAAGGTCCAAGCAGTCCCAGGGCAATCGCAAGAAGCACCAGAACCAGCAGTCGCTTGGGGGCCTTTTTCATACGATTATGCCTGCATGCGCGGGGCCGAGGATAAGCATCCGCGAAGCGAGGCGAAGGGATTTTCACCCTCCCTCACTTCGCGGCTCTTCGCGTGACTTCGCGGGCAGGGATATCCCTGCCCGGTGTGATTGAAAAACGGATGGGAGCCGGTTACAGCCCCATCATGAACTGGAACATCTCCTCCTCCGAGCCGGGCAGGTTTTCGTGGCCGAAGTCCGGGTAGAGCAGGTAGGATTTTTCCGCGCCGATGGCGTTGTAGGCGGCGAACTGCGTCGAGGGCGGGCAGATTTCGTCGCTCTGGGAAATGGCCATAAGCACCTCGCCCTTGATGCGGGGGGCCAGGTGGGTGATGTCGATGTAGCCGAGCTTTTCGAAGATCGCTTCCTCGCGCAGGTGGCGCGGGTCGAAGCGGCGGAAGTAGTCCCGCAGGCCGGTGTAGGCGCGCTGGTCGAGCCCCATTTCCCAGACGCGCTTGTAGTCGCACAGGAAGGGGAACTTGGAAAAGGCGCGCTTGATCCGGGGTTCCAGAGCGGCACAGGCCAACGCCAACGCGCCTCCCTGGCTGCCTCCGCAGGAGCCGACGCGGGTCTCGTCCACCCACTCAAAGCCCATCACGATCCGGGCCAGCAGGGCTGTATCAAGGAAGACATTGCGGTAGTAGAGCTTTTCCGGTTCATCATCAAGGCCCTTGATTATGTGCCCGTGGAGGGTGTTGCCGCGAGTCGGGATGATATCGTCGGAGAGTCCACCCTGCCCCCGGCAATCCAGTCCGGCCACGGTGAATCCCGCCGCCACGTAGGGCAGCATGGCCACCCAGTCCGGGGCCGCCCCTGAGTATCCGTGGAAAAAGAGCAGGGCCGGAGCCGGCTCCTCGGGCAACTGCTTCGGAGTCACCACCCGGGCGTGAACACGGGCGCCGCCGGGACCGGTGAAGTGCATCGACTGGCAGGTCGCGTAGCTGACCGGGAAGTCCACCTCGCGGAAAGTCACTTGCGGGTCGATCGCGTCCAACTCGGACAGCCCCTTGGCCCAGAAGCTGTCAAAATCGGCCGGACACGGGTTCGTGCTGGTGCAGTTTACAAGTTCGTGAAGAGGTTTATCAACGACGGGCATAAGACTTCCTGCTTACAGGATACCCCCGAAAAAGCAAGCTTGCGCAACAAGCTTGGCCAAAAACCGTTATCCGCTCCCGCAGGGCGGAGGCGCACACGGGCGGAAACCGCCAAGAAATCGGCGTTGCTGACCTCAGGAAGCGAAAAGCTTCACGAAGGGCTCGCAGGGCTGCTTCTCCCACTGTTCATAGGAGCAGCCGTAGATTTCATTGAAAACCGCGTCGAAATCGTCGTCCACCAACGAAATCGCCTCCTCGTTGCTCTTGCCCTCGGCTATGGTGGCCTTGCAGATCCAGTGCCGGTTGGTGTAGGCGTCGGCCAGCAGGTTGAACTCCACGCCGGGGTGCTCCTTGGAAAGGGCCTTCAGCTCCTTGAAGGGCGGCTCCCAGTCGGTGTTGAAATTCACCCGGCCATTTTCAGTCCGAACGAAGTTCCAGTTGTCCTGCGCGAGCTTTTCCAGCGCCGCGAAGGCGGCCGCGCGTTGAGCATCGTCACCGCCACTGACAGTGATGAGGTTGTTGATATCCCGTTCTTCAGCCATGATCAGGTAAAAATCCCGGCGTCAGCACGCCGCATAAAAGAGGAAGGCATTAGGGGCTGACTTCGCACGGGTCAACCGCCTTTTTCTCTCCACACTCCACCCGAACGCTCAATCCCCGTCGCCAATCCGGGCTAGAATCGCGCGGACATGCTCGCTGAAGTAACACTCATCGCGAGAGAGTGCCTCAATGGCGCGCTGAAATTCCTCCAGCCCCTCCCCTTTTTCGATAAAGCCGTCCACTTGGCCGTCACGGGCGATACGGACATTTTCCGGGGTAGCCGCTCCCGTGAAGAGAATGACTTTCGAGGCGGGATGCTCACGCTTGATCAGATAGAGCGCCTCCAACCCCGAGATGGCCGGCACACGGATGTCAGCCAGGATCAGGTCCGGTTTTTTCTCATTGATCTCGCGCATGGCGACTGCTCCGTCGCCACAGCTCCCGACGATCTCCATCTGCGTGAAAGAAGATATGAATGTCTGCACTAATTCCCGCAGCAGGGCCTCGTCTTCAATGATGTAAGCCGTTTTCACTTCTATAGATAGAGCCTGATCTGGCAAGCAAACCCCGTCAATCCACAATATGTCCACAAGCATCCAGTCAATACCCCACGAATAAGACTACATAATATTACCTATCCCAGGACCGGGCTGATCCGTGTTCGTCCGCAGCCAGCTAAAGAAGCATTTTCGAGATTCACCTCCGGCCTCCTTTGTTACCGGCATAGAGTCTTACCGACCCAAAGCCAGCATTTCGCCCTAAAAGCGATCAAGAAAATCCAGAACTATCCTCGCGGTACCGCTCCGCCGTAAAAGTACCAGCCCAGCCCGATGAAAAAGAGGAAGTTTCCGTAAAGCGCATGCTCCAGTGTCACCAGGGCGAGCGAGCGCGTCCGCGCATAGGTGCTGGCAAAGATCAGCCCACCAATCAAGCTCAGGGCCGGGGCCACGGGATTGATAAAGAGCACGTGCGCGTAGGCGAAAACGACCGCGCTCGCCGTGACCATCGCCCATCTCGCCGGAAAAAACGTCCGGTAGCGCCGGAAGAAAAACGTGCAGAAAATAAACTCCTGCGGCAGCGCCGAGAGCAACGGATACAGGACAAACAGCAACAGCATGAACCCGAACTTCTCCCGGGGCAGTTGCAGCATTCGGTCCGGATCGTAGAAATACAGAAACGCCGCCATCGCCGCAGCCACCAGCACGAAGCGCGGCAGAATGAGTGAGAGGTTGCGGGTGTTGACCTCGCGCCAGCGCCAGACATCACCCCATCCCCGGAAATACCGCAGCCGGTAAACGATCCCGCAGTACAGGCACGCCGCCCACAGGAACAGGATCATCTCCCCCGCCAGCCGCCCAACGATAATCAGCGTCGGCAAGGCCACGCACAAGAGCGCGAACTCCAGCATCAGCCCGGCCCGGCGCGCCGCTGTCACGCGGACCGCCTGCCCGGCGGGATCTGGGTATGGTTCTGCCATTTTCCCGACAGGGTACGCGCTATCGTTACCGACACAAGCACCGGGCGTATTTCATCGGAAAAGCATTTGCCCAAGCCTATTCCCTTCTCCCATTCATCAGTCGAAAATCAGGACCAGGTAGGCCAGAAAGAGCACGAGGTGAACCGCCCCCTGGATGAGATTCGTCCGGGTGCTGGCGAAGTTCACCACGCACACACCGATGGAAAGCCCCAGCAGGACGATTTCAGTTGGCTCCAGGCCCAACTCGAGCGTCTTGCCCGTGACCAGGCTGACGATCAGTACCGCCGGGATGGTCAGGCCGATGGTCGCCAGCGCCGACCCCAGAGCGATGTTGACCGTGCGCTGGAGCCGGTTCGCAACTGCCGCCCGGAACGCGCCCAGCCCCTCCGGCGAGAGTACGAGGATGGCCACCAGAAAGCCTCCAAGTGCCTGCGGCGCGTGCAGCGCACTCATCCCGTGATCGACCAGATAGGCCATCTTCTTGGACAGGAGTACGATGGGCAACATGCACAGGAACAGGAAAACCGCATGGAAAGCCGTCGAGCGGATAATCAGGTCGCCGTGGTCATCATGGCCGCCGGGAGTATCGGTCTCGACCGGTTGCTGGAAAAAGTTCCGGTGACGCCCGCTCTGCATGAGCAGGAAAATCGCGTACAGCACGATGGACGCCACGGCCAGGAATACCTCCATCGGCCGCGACGGCACTCCGCCCGGCGCCGAGTCGGTGAAGCGCGGCAGAACCAGCCCCAACCCAGCCAGCGGGATGATGACGGCCAGATAGGCGTTCGCGCCCTGGAGGTTGTAGGTCTGCTCACGGTGCTTCCAGCCTCCGGCCAGCAGTGTGACCCCGAGCATGCCGTTGAGCACGATCATGAGCACAGAGAACATCGTATCCCGCGCCAGCGCCGGGTTTTCCCCGCCTGTGAGCATGACCGCCGTGATCATGACCACCTCGATACTGATGACCGAGAGCGTCAGGATGAGCGTGCCATAGGGCTCGCCGAGTTTGACCGCCAGGCAGTCGGCATGCTTGACCACCCCGAAGGCCAGCCAGAGCATGGCCCCGAAGACCCAGGCGAAAAGCAGCCCGTAAAGCAGCGGGCTTTCCACGTTTTTTACCCAGGGGGCTCCCACCGTCATCAGGATCACGGTACTGGCCAGACCGACCCAGAGGGAGAATTCTTCGCGAAAGATACCTGACCGGCGAGCCGGTGCATGAGAGTCGTCAGTCATCGTGTTGCGTAGCGGAAAGTTCGGACCCCGAGCGTGCACGGATCAGGCTCTGAGTCAAACGCGACTTGAACGGGCTTGCCCGATAATCCGCACGGGGGATTTGCCCGGCAGCGGCGGAATGGGTTGGACAAGCACCGCGCTTTCGGTCTCCATGAAAGATTCACCATGAGCGAAGCGACCGACAAGCCGAAGGACTTTATCCGCCAGATGATCGCCGAAGATGTCGCGGCGGGCAAACACGGTGGGCGCGTACACACGCGCTTCCCCCCGGAACCCAACGGCTACCTGCAAATCGGCCACGCCAAGGCCGTGTGCCTGAACTTCGGCATCGCCGAGGAGTTCGGCGGCAAGTGCAACCTGCGCTTCGACGACACCAACCCCGAGAAGGAGAGCCAGGAGTTTGTCAACGCGATCAAGACCGACATCCGCTGGCTCGGCTTCGAGTGGGACCAGGAGTGCTACGCCAGCGACTACTTTGAGCAGCTCTACACCTGGGCCGGGGATTTGATCAAAAAGGGCCTCGCCTACGTGGACGAGCAGAGCCCCGACGACATCCGCCAGAACCGCGGCACCCTGACCGAGCCCGGCGTCAACAGCCCTTACCGCGACCGTCCCGCCGAGGAGAGTCTCGACCTGTTCGCCCGGATGCGGGCGGGCGAGTTCGACGACGGGACCATGGTCCTGCGTGCCAAGATCGACATGGCCGCCCCCAACATGAACCTGCGCGACCCGGTCATGTACCGCATCAAGCGCATGCACCACCACCGCACCGGCGACAAGTGGTGCATCTACCCCAGCTACGACTTCACGCACGGGCAGAGCGACTCCATCGAAAAGATCACCCACTCGCTGTGCTCGCTGGAGTTCGAGGACCACCGCCCGCTCTACGACTGGTTCATCGAAAAGCTCGACATTTTCCCCTCCAAACAGACCGAGTTCGCCCGGCTCAACCTCAACTACACCGTCGTGAGCAAGCGCAAGCTGCGCACGCTGGTCGAGGAAGGCCACGTCACTGGCTGGGACGACCCGCGCATGCCCACCCTCTCCGGCATGCGCCGCCGGGGCATCCCCGCGCCCGCCGTGCGCGCCTTTATCGACAAGGTCGGGCTGACCAAGTTCAACTCCACCAGCGACATCGCCCTGCTGGAGCACGCCGTACGCGACGAACTCAACCGCAGTGCCGCCCGCCGCATGGCCGTGCTCGATCCGGTCGAGGTCGTCATCACCAACTGGCCCGTCGGCCAGACCATCGAGGTGGACGCGGTCAACAACCCCGAGGACGAATCCGCCGGGACGCGCAAGGTGCCCTTCAGCGGCCGCCTCTACATCGAGCGGGAGGACTTCCGCGAGGAGGCCAACCGCAAGTATTTCCGCCTGAAACCCGGGGGCGAAGTCCGCCTGCGCTACGCCTACATCATCAAGGCCGAGTCGGTGGAAAAGGACGCCAGGGGCAACATCACCCGCATCCTCTGCACCGCCGATCTGGACACCCTCGACAAGAACCCCGAGGACCGCAAGGTCAAGGGCGTCATCCACTGGGTCAGCGCCGAACACGCCGCCCAGGCCGAGGTCCGGCTCTTCGACCGGCTCTTTTTGGTGGAAAAGCCCGAGGCCGACAAGGATCGCCCCTTTACGGACTTTGTGAACCCGGACTCGCTCCAGACGATCACGGCCTTTGTCGAACCGGCGCTGGCCACCTCCGAGCCCGGCGCGCACTTCCAGTTCGAGCGGCTCGGGTACTTCACCCCCGACAGCCTGGACCACGTCCCCGGCGAGCGCCCGATCTTCAACCGCACCGTCACCCTCCGCGACTCCTGGGCCAAACAGGAAAGCTGAGCGGACGGCAGGGCCTGCGGTTTATACCGCCTCACGCCCGGTTTTACACCGCTCCAAGAATGAACAGGAAGGCCGGGAAGTAAGGAAAGAGGTACCTCCTCCAGCCCGTTTTCATCACAATCACGCACAAGAGCGGTAAGCCCGTTGCCGTGACCGAGCAAGCGGCGCTTAAACAGACTCTTCGAGGACGGGGTTGGTCAGGCGACCGATGCCGTCGATCTCGATGGTGACCTCGTCGCCGGGGGCGAGCCAGCGGGCCGGTTCGCGGGCCAGACCGACGCCCGAGGGCGTGCCGGTGAGAATGACCGTGCCGGGCAGGAGCGTGGTGCTGCCGCTGAGAAAGGCGATCAACTGCGGCACGGAAAAAATCAGGTCCGAGGTGTTCGAGTCCTGAAGTTTCTCGCCGTTGACAAAGGTGCGCAGGCCGACCGCGTGCGGGTCGGCGAACTCGTCCAGCGTCACCAGGCACGGTCCCAGCGGGCAGAAGGTGTCAAAGGTCTTGCCGCGCACCCATTGGCGGCCGCCACCGTTCTTTTGCCAGTCGCGGGCGCTAACGTCGTTGGCGGCGGTGTAGCCGGCCACGTAGTCCATCGCCTCGACTTCGGGGATGTTTTTCCCCTCTTTCCCGATGACCACGGCCAGTTCGCACTCGAAGTCCACCTGGTCGCTGCGCAGGCCGCGCGGGAGCAGGATCGGCCCGCCGGGGTGCTGGAGCGCCGTCGGGGCTTTCATAAAGACGATCGGATGCGGCGGCAGCTTCGCCCCCTGCTCGTCGGCGTGGGCGCGATAGTTAAGGCCGATGCAGTAGATCGCAGGCGGATTGACCGGAGCCAGAAACGCGGTCGGGACAACTTCCTCGTCCGTCGGCGTGAAGTGGGGGAACTCCCCTTCCAGCCGCAGATAGCGGCCCTCGGCCAGTTGCGCCCAAGAGCGCGTGCCATGCGGGTCTTCGTAGCGGATGATCTTCATGGCGGCTCCTGTTTTTTACTTAAAAACGACTCAGGCGCCGATCTCGTAGCGGAAGTCCTCGATGACGGGATTGCTCAGAAGGTCCTGGCAAAGCTTGTCCAGCGAGGCGCGGAACTCCGGCGTATCCTGCCCTTCCACCTCAAACTCCACGGTCTTGCCCACCCGCACGTTGGCGGCGGAGGTAAAGCCCAGACTGTGCATGGCATGGCCCACGGCCGCGCCCTGAGGGTCGAGAACGTTCTTCTTCGGCGTGACAAAAACGGTGATTTTCACGCGCCCCAGCAAGACAGCCCAAACGCCCGCTGGCAAGCACTCTCGGCAAATTTACTTCACCGATGCGGCCCCGCGCTGGCCCCACACCCCTGGCCTCCCCTACCGTTTCTCAGCAGAATGAAACCGCCTTGATGATGCCGGGGATTTAACAGGAAGGCCGGGAAGAACGCTAAGCAATCGCCTCCCGCACTTTCCCCTCTTCCTGTTAAATCTTTTGGGATGTCTCCAGCAGTGGTTTCAGGCGGGCCTTGACCGCTCCGGCAATAGCCGGGAGCGGCAGCACCTCGCAGGCGGCCTTGAGCGTCACCGCCGCCTTGGGCATACCGTACACCACACTGGTGGACTCGTCTTGCGCGATGGTGTGCCAGCCCTTGTGGCGCAGCGAAAGCATGCCCTCGGCCCCGTCGCGCCCCATACCAGTCAGGAGCACGGCGATCCCGCCGCGCAGCCAGTAATGCGCCGCCGAGTCAAACAGCACGTCCACCGACGGGCGATTAATCAGTTCGTGCGGCTCGGGGCTGTAGGCCAGAAAACCGCCGGGCCGCAGCATCAAGTGCTGGTCGCGTCCGGCGATAAGCACTTCCCCCACCTGGGGGACCTCGTGATTAGCCGCCAGTCGGACAGACAACTCGCAGCGATGATTCAGCCACTCGGCCAGCCCGGCAGCGAAGTCCGGGTCCACGTGCTGCACAATGACGACCGGAGCCGGAAAATCCGCCTCAAAGCCGGACAAAAGCGCGGCCAACGCCTGCGGGCCGCCCGTCGAAGCCCCGACCACGACCAGTGGTGGCTGGGTACCGGAATCCGCCTGCCGGACAGGCGGCAAGGCTCCCACCGCGTTGCGCGGGTGGCTGTGCCCGATGGCGTAGCCCAGATGGGCGATCTTGTCCAGCAGGCTGCGCCCACCCTCTAGTTCGCCCGCCGGACCCAGCGTGGGAGTGACAGCGGCATCAAGAGCCCCGTAGCCCATCGCCTCGTAAACAAGCTCGCCGTGCGTGCTGACCGAGGCCGTCACGATCAGGATCGCGCAGGGGCACTCGGCCATAATCCGGCGGGTGGCCTCCACCCCGTCCATGACCGGCATGACCAGGTCCATTAAAATCAAATCCGGCGTATCCTCCCGGCAGCGGCGCAGGGCCTCCTCGCCGTCGCGGGCCATCCAGGTGACTTCGTGCTCGCCGGAGCTGGAAACCACTCGCCGCAGCGCCTCAATGGCGAGGGCCATATCGTTAACAATGGCGATCCTCACTCGCGCGGCCCTCCGATCAGGTCGTTGATCGCGCCGATGAAGGTCTCGTCCTGAAAGCTGCTCTTGGTCAGGTAATAATCGGCCCCGGCCTCCAGCCCCTTGAGCCGGTCCTCCTCGCGGTCCTTGTAGGAGACGATGATGACCGGCAGGCGTTGCAGGCGGGAGTCCTGCCGGATGCGGGAGACGAACTCGTAGCCGTTGAGCCGTGGCATGTCCACGTCACTGACCACCAGGTCGAACTCGCCCAGGCGCACGGCGTTCCAGCCGTCGGCCCCGTCCACCGCCACCTCGACGGCGTACCCGGCGTTTTCCAATAGCTGGCGCTCGGTCTCGCGCACGGTGATGGAGTCGTCCACCACCAGCACGCGCTTGACGGGGGCTTTTTCCTCCTGCTCGCTGTAGCGCGACTGCATGCTGTCGCCACCGGCCAGGAGCTTGTCCACCGAGTGCACGAGGTCCTCCACATCGAGGATCAGGATCGGCTCGCCCTCCTCCGAGAGCGAGGCGGCGCTGACGCCGGGCACCTTGCCCAGGCGGCGGTCCAGCGGACGCACCACCAGGTCGGTCTCGCCGGTGAGCTTGTCCACCTCGACGCCGTAAAGGTTGTTGCGGTCGTTGACGACCACGACGTTGATGTGGCGCGCGATCATGCTGACCGCCCCGGCCAGCCCGAGGGCCGAGCGCGAAGACACCAGCCCGATATTCTGCCCGTCGAGGTCGAAGTACTGGCGGTTTTCCAGCACCTTTAAGTCGCCGATGTTGAGCAGGAGCGTGCGATTGATACGGCTGAGGGGAAAGGCGTAGGGCTCGCCATCTATCTCGACCAGCAGCGCCCGGATAACCGAGCGGGTGATCGGCAACTGGAGATGGAACGTCGTTCCCTTACCCAGCTCGGTCGAGATGCGAACCTGCCCGCCGACCTCCTGCATGAGCGTCATCACCACGTCGAGGCCGACTCCGCGACCGGAGATTTCCGTCACTTGCCCGGCGGTAGAAAAGCCCGGCAGAAACAGAAACTCCAGCAACTCGTCGTGGTTGAGGCTGCGGGCCATGTCCTCGGTGGCGAGGCCCTTTTCTACAATCTTGGCGCGCAGGCGCTCGACATCGACGCCGCGCCCGTCGTCGCGCACCTCCACGATGAGCATGCCAGCGCTGTGCCGGGCGAGCAGCCGCAGAGAACCGGCCTCAGGTTTACCGGCAGCGGCGCGGTCGGCGGGCAATTCGAGCCCGTGGTCGCAAGCGTTGCGCAGGAGGTGGTTGAGCGGGGCCTCCAGCCGGTCGAGGATGTCGCGGTCCACCGGCGTTTCCTTGCCCTCGATGGAAAAGCGGATCTGCTTGCCCGTGGTCTTGGCCAGGTCCCGGATAAGGCGCGGGAAGCCCTGCACCCCGTCGCCGAAGGGCCGCATACGGCTCTCGAGCACCTCGCGGTAGAGCCGGTCCGAAAGTAATGTGTTGCGCTGGGAAAAGGCGGCGAAAACCTCCAACTGGTTGCGGATCGAGCGCAGATTCTCGTGCGCGGCCAGCCGGATCTGCTCCAGGTGGCGGTTGAAGCTGGCCGGGTTTTCGCCGTTTTCCAGCAACTTGCATCCCTGATCGATGCGGGCGTTCAGCTCGGTCTGCGACTCCTTCAACCGCAGGAGCGTCTCGCGAAAATGCTCAAGCTGGCGCGTCTCCACCAGCGTCTCCGCCGCCAACCCCATGAGGCGGTTCAGGTTGTCCGCCGACACGCGCACGACCTGTTCAGCCCCGTGCGGGGCCGACTTCGATGCGGGTTTGGCAGCGGGGACGGACTTTTTATCGCCGGGGGCGATGGGCACGCTTCCGGTAGAAGCGGGTTGCCCCTCGACTTGCGCGGAGACGGTGACATCTCGCTCCCCGGCAACGGAGGAAGCATCGGCCTCGGAACCAGCCCCACCGGTGGCGGACGACTCGTCTGCATTCGCCGGGGCGGATTCCTTTGCGGTAGCGGAAGTGCCCCCGGCCCGGCAAGTATCCGGCACCGGACCACCCGCGCGGACAGCGTGCAAGGCTTCGGCCAGCACGGCGGAGCGGGGTTTGTTTTCTTCCAGCCAGGCGGGCATGGTGGCAGCGTCGGGGCCGCCCGAGTCCACAAGAAAGTCCACCGTCCGAAGCAGCAGGTCAAAGAAGCCTTCGGGGAAGTCGAGCTTGCCCTCGCCCACGGCGACAAAGACATCCTCCAGCGCGTGGGCGACAGTCGAAACCGGCTCCAGCCCGATGATGCGGGCCGCGCCCTTGAGCGAGTGGGCAGCGCGCATAAGGTTGTTGATCAGCGCGGTGTCGCCGGGTGCGTTTTCCAGCTCCAGCAACCCGTTGTTGAGCGCCGCGCCGTGCGTCTCCACCTCCTGTTGGTAGAGATCCAGCATCGAGAAATCCGGTTCGGCGGCCATGATCAGAGAATCTTGTTGCTGAGGCTGTGGAAGATGAGTTCGTCGTCGAGCCAGCCGATCTGCTGGCCGCGCAGGCTGAAGAGGCCCTTCGTGTAAGTGGCGAGAGCCTTGGCCACCGTCACCGGTACGGCCTGCATCTGCGTCAGTTCGAAGTGCACCACCCCGTAAACCTCCTCCACCCGGAAGGCGAAGGCGTTGTTGTCACGGCCGATGAGGATCATCCGGCGGTAAACGCGGCGGCTGAGGCTGGCGGCCTCGGCCTTGGGGTCGCGCAGCCCGAGCAGCGCCTGGAGAGCCACCGTCAACTGAAGCTCCCCGCGCACGTTGCAGACGCCCCGCAGCACGTCATTCGAGCGGCGGGGAATCCGGTGCACGGTTGCCTCGGCGCAGACCTCCTTAACCACCGGGCAGGCCAGCGCGAGCCACTCGTCCTGCAGGCGAAAAACCAGCAGGGCCACCGTCTCGCGCGTCTCCTCCTCGGGCGGGTTTTTGATACGCTCAATCCACTCCTCGCGGTAGCCCTCGGGGTACGGACGGTCAAGCAGGCTCTCGACCTGACGGTTTTCCGGCGGCGGTAAAAGTTCCTCAGACATGGGCGGCCTCCAGCTTGCGGACGCGCGCTCTCAAGCGCTGCGCCTCCTGTGCCGAGCCCCGACGCTCGGCCAACAGCGCCATCTGCACCAGCGCGTCCAGGTGGTTCGGATTCAGGTAAAGGGCCTTGCGGATACAGGTCTCGGCCTCTGCCAGCCGCGATGAAGCCATCTCGATCTGCCCGAGCAAAAAGAGAGCGTCGGCACTTGGCTTATGGGTCTGCAAATGCGTCAGGCACTGCTCACGGGCGGCGGCGAGATTCCCCTGATCTGCCAGTCGCGCAATCTCGTGCAGGACCAGGGCGGAAGCGTCCTTTTCGGAGGAAGCGTTCACGGCCCCGGAAGTCGCGGCGGGAACGGGCGATTTTAAAGCGGAACGAGCGGGCACGACAGTTGAAGACCGGCGCGAAGCGGAACCCGATGCGGAAACCCGGCCTGTCTTGCGGGCGGGGACGGAGCATGGTTTAGCGACACCCGATGCCGGGACGCTCAGCCGCCGGCGGTAGCAGAAAGCGCTCGCCGGACCGGTCGGCTCAAACTCGCCCGTCAGCACGGACAGTCCGTCGGCGTGTCCGACGAAAAACAGCCCGCCGTCGGCCAATAGTTTCTGCATGTGGCCGACCACGCTGCGGCGAGCATCCTCGCAGAAGTAGATCAGCACGTTGCGGCAGAAAATCACGTCAAAAGACGGGGCGAAGGCGAGGCTGCCGGGATCGAGCAGGTTGCAGCGCTTGAAGGACACACAACGGCGCACCTGCTCGCGCACCCGCATCCCGCCCTCCGGAAGCGGCTCGAAGTGGTGACGACGGCCCTCAGCATCCTTCCCCCGGAAGGCCATCGAGCGGTACTCACCCCGGCGGGCGTGGACGAGGTTACGCTCGCTCACATCCCCGGCATAGACGCGGAAACTTCTTTCCGGCAGACCGGAGTCGATCAGTGTCATGGCAATCGAATACGGCTCGGGACCGGAGGCGCAGGGCACGCTCAGTACGCGCAGCATGCGGTCGGGGCCGGACTGGCCGGACCACTCGGACTGGACCCAGCGGGCCAGAAAATCAAAGGGGGCGCGGTCCCGAAAAAACCACGACTCGGGCACCAGTAGCTCGTCGACAAACGCCTCAAACTCCTCCCCCGACGCCAACAGCTTTTCCAGGTAGGCATCCTCATCCTCCACCCCGAGCTGGCGCATGCGGTGGTGCGCGGCAACGAGGCAGCCCGGCCCCGAAAGCACAGTATCGTCAAAGCCGTAGGTGCGGCGCAGGCGCTGGAGCATATCCGGCGGCAGGGTCATGCCGGGACCTCCTTACACTGGCGCAGCAGGGCGCGAATCTCGGGGGTGATCAGTTCCTCGACCTCGACGCACTGGACAAGCTCGCCGCGGGCATCCTTGAGCACGCGGCCCAGGTGCGGGGCCTCCGGCGGGCGCAGCCCCGGGTCGAGCAGCGCGGCCTCGTCCACCGTCAGGGTGTCGGTGACTTTCTCGGCCAGCAGGGCGACAAGTTGGCCGCTCCCGCCGTTGGCCTCGACCACAAGGTAACGGGTGCTCAGAAAAATCTCCGCCGGGCGACCGACCGTTAACTGGCACAGGTCAATCACGGGCAGGATTTTCCCCCGATACTCGAAAATCCCCTTCACCGCGGCGGGAGTGCCGGGCACCTCACGCACGGGCATGGCGGGCACAATCTCCACCACCCGCTGCGAATCCAGTCCGTAGCGGCGCGGGCCGAGTTGGAACAAAATGATCAACATGGTCGGTGCGCCTCAGCCGCCGGAAGATTTTTTCGGGCGCATGGGAAAGGGCATGTTCGTCATGCCGGTGGTGTTGCGGTCGGCTACCTTGAAGCGGGAAACTTCGCGCCGCAGGTTGTTGACCGCCGTGTGCAGGGCCTGCGTGGCCTTGTCGAACTCGACCAGCGAATCGGCGCTGCGCTGCGCGCCGTCCTTGAGGTTCGTCATCGCGTCGCTGATCTGGGCCGCGCCCTGCGTCTGCGACTGCATCCCTTCCCGCACCTCGGCGAAGCGCGGGGAAAGCTCCTGTACGCGGCTGATGATGCCGTCGAGCTGGCGGCTGAGCTCGTCAATCTCGCCCACGCCGCCGCGCACGCCCTCGGAGAACTTGTCCATCTCCATGACTCCGGCGGAGACGGCGCTCTGCATCTCCTTCACCATCTGGTCGATGTCCACCGTGGCCTTGGCGGTCTGGCTGGCCAGCCGGCGAATCTCACGCGCCACCACGGCGAAGCCCAGCCCGAACTCGCCCGCTTTTTCCGCCTCGATGGCGGCGTTGAGCGAGAGCAGGTTCGTCTGCTCGGAAACCTTGTTGATGGCGGTGACGATGCGGGTGATGTTGCTGGCCTTGTCGGAGATGGCCGCGAGCTTGTCCGAAATCGACTGCGTGGCCCCGTCCAGGTGGCTCATGGCCTCGGCCATGGCGGCGAGCTGCTGGCGGCCGGTCTCGGCCATGCCCGCGGTCTCGGAGGAGCTGGAGGAGACATTCTCCATCGTGTTGAGCAGTTCGCGGGAGGTTGCGCTGATCTGGCTCACGGCAGCGGCGATCTGCGTCGTCGAGGCCCCGAAGTCCTGAATCGTCGCCTCCTGCGACTTGGCCGTGCCGGTGATCCGGGTGGCGGTCGAGACAAGCTGGATAGTGGCGCTTTTGACCTGGAGCAGCAGGCCGTTGAGGCTGCCGACCATATCCTTGATCGCCTGGAGCAGTTGGCCGGACTCGTCCTTGGTATCGACTTCGACTTCCGCCGTGAGGTCGCCCCGGGCCACACGCTGGGCCAACTCGTTTGCTACCGAAATACGACGCGAGAAGGAATTGGCAAAGATCCAGATGATGAGAATAATCAGCAGCACCGTCACCCCGACCATCGCAAAGGTGAGCGCGGCAGATTCGCGGGTCGGCGCCATGATCTCGCTGAAGCTCACCGTCATGACCAGGCGCCAGCCCCCGGTGGGGATGTAGGCGCTGGCGATGAAGGAGCGCTCACCGCGCAGGGGGTCGTCGATCTCGATCACATCGGTGTTGCGTCGCGAGAGGGAAAAGCGCTGGAAGATGTCGCGGTAGGTGTTGCTGACGTTGCCGTCGAGGAGGCGCTCGGCCTTGGCCTCGTCAAACTGGAGCATCCCGCTGCCCTCGTCGAAAGTGAAGACATCGGTCAGCATACGGCCTTTTTCACCGGGGTTTTCCTGAACAAAGAGCTGGTCAACCGGCGCGGTCCGCAAGCCCGAGCCGTAGGTGGTTGAAATGATGCGCCCCCGGCTGCTGATGAGAAAGAACTCCGCCGACTCGTAGGGCTTGAGCTTGTTGATGAACTCGTCGAGGAAGTCCAGACCCCGATCGATCCCGCAGATGCCCATGAAGCGCCCGTCGATGATAATGGGGGCCATCTGTTCGACGATCAAGTTGGCGTGGTTATAAACGTAGGGCTCGGTCACGAGGAACGTCTCGCTGCTGCCGCGGATGTACTTCTCCTTCACCCCGGCGTAGTAGAGCGCGCTCTCCATGTCCACCAGCGGCTCCAGCGTGTAGGCACCGTTGTTCTGCGGGTCGCGGAACCAATAGGCCAGGAAGCGCCCGTCGGCGTCGAGATAGGTGTCCCCGTCCTTGAAGTTCTGCACATACTCGGCGTCGCGTCCGTCGGCGTTGGGCTCGTAGCCGCAACTGGCCCCGATGAACTCCGGAAAGTCGTCCAGCACGCCACGTAAAAGCTCGATTGTCTCCTCGCGCTTGCCGAAGAGGCCGTTCTGCTGGGCCAGGGCGAGCGTCCGCACGACGGAGACCGATTCGCTGTTGTCACGCTCGATTTCGAGGGCGGCTTTCTGGAGCTGTTCGGCGATGAGCTGCTTCTGCCCGGCGATCAAGGTGTCGCGCACCCGGAGCATGTTGAAGGCGGCCAGCGAGAGCATGATGACCAGCACCGGGAGCACCATCGTCAGCATGATTTTCGAACGCATCTTCATGACGGCTCCTCCTCCGAGGCGGGCTTGTCGCCGTCCATGCGGAACCGGGCGATCCCGTCCTGCATGGCCTGGACGGCGCGGTTGAGCTTGTCTGTGGTGTTTTTAAAACCTTGCAGCGAAGCGGAGGTCTGGTGGGCGGCGAGGTTGAGGTTGGCCACGGCCTCGGAAATCTGCGAGGCCCCCACGGCCTGCGAGGACATACCCTCGCGCACACTGTCGAAGCGCGGCGTAAGCGCCTCGACCTGCTCGATGATGTTCTCCATCTGTCCGCTGAGTTGGGCCGTGTTGTCAATGCCGGTGCGGACGGCCTCGTTGAACTTGTCCATCTCCATGACCCCGGCGGAAACCGAGGACTGCATCTCCTTCACCATCTGCTCGATGTCCTGCGTGGCCACGGCGGTCTGGTCGGCCAGGCGGCGGATTTCACGCGCCACCACCGCGAAGCCCAGCCCGTACTCGCCCGCCTTCTCGGCCTCAATGGCGGCATTGAGCGAGAGCAGGTTCGTCTGGTCGGCCACCTTGGCGATGGTCGTGACCACGGCGTTGATGGCCTGCGCACGCTCGGCGATGACGGAGAGCTTCCCGGTAATAGACCGGGTGGCCGTCTCCAGCCCCTCCGACCCCTCGCGCATCTCCTCCAGGTGTGAACGGCCCGCGCTGGCGATCCCGGCGGTGTTGCGGGCGCTTTCGGAGACCTTGTTCATGGTCTGGGAAAGCTCCTGCGAGGTGCTGGAAATCTCCTTCACGGCGGCGGCAATCTCGCTGGAAGACGAGCCGAAGTCCTGCACCGTGCCTTCCTGCGCCCGGGCCGTATCCGTCATCTCGGTTGCGGTCCCGGCCAGTTGGCGGCTGGAGTCGCGGACTCCTCCGACGAGGGCATTGAGGTTGCGGATCATCTTGAGGATGGCCCGGAAAAGCTGACCCGTCTCGTCCTGTTGATGGACGAGTTGGCGATTACCACTCTGCACCTGACAGCACTCTTCCATCTGCGAGGCGGCTTGCCCAAGGCGACCTTCGGCCACAAGTTCGGAAATATTCGTCAGGTAAGTGATCGGGCGGGCGATCCAGCCGCCCAGGACGGTGGCCAGCAAACCGACCACAACGAGCGTAGCGATGGCCCCGATGAGGGTGTGCTTTAAAATCGCGGTAAAGGCGTGGGCCACCTCCTGATGCGGACGGTCGAACTCGCGCTCGAAAGCCGTCACCCCGACCACCCAATCCCAGGGCTTGAAGTAGGCGTAGTGGATTTCCTTGTAGCGGACATTGCCGGAAGCGTCCTGCCAAGCCACGTCTTCGGTCCCGACCTCGCCAGGCTGGAGCCGGATGGCCTTTTTGCGGATGTCCTCGATGTAGTCGCGTCCGTCGATGTCGCGCACACGGGAGATATCCTGCATCTCGGCCGCGCCGTCGCGGAAGAACTCGTAACGTCCCCGACCCATTTTATCCTGGCCGGGCATGATCCAGGCGTAGCCGGTTTCGCCCACTTCGATGGAGGACAAGGCCCGGCGCAGGCTGTCCACGCTCTCGCGCTTCACGCCGACGTAGAGCATGCCGATGATCTCCTCGCCCCGCGAATCATAAACCGGCTCATAGGCGGCCAGGTACCAACTGTTCACCACGAAGGCGCTGCCCTGGTAAGTGTCGCCCCGCATGACAGTGGAAACGACCGCATTGGGTGTGCCGTCGGGATCGACGGCGGGGATGTAAGTGCCGATGGCGCGGTCGCCCTCCAACGTGAGGACATTGGTGGCCACGCGCAGCATATCGCCCTCCTCGTTCATGCGCTGGAAAATCGTCGCCGTGCCGCCAACCATGTCCCGGACGGCGTCCACCAGCGCGGTGGGCTTGGCGGCGTCGACGTTCTGGCCGAGCCATTCCTCACCGAGGAGCATTTCGGGCAGTTCGAGGCCGCGCTTCTCGTCGTTAAGCTGGTTCACCGCGTTCCAGCGTACAAGCTCGGCTCCGAGACGCAGGCCGCCTTCTTCCTTTACGAGGTGGTCGGCCACCCCGAGGGCTGCGTCCACCTGAAGCTGGACGAGGTCATTGGCGTTGGCGCACAGGTTGTAAATGTCGCGGGTGGTCTGGTCGAGATTAGCCGCGACCATGGCGTCAAGCTGCTCGCCGATGATGTGCGTACTCTTGCGCTCCTGCACGAATATGAGCAGCGCCAGCACGATTGCCGGCAGCAAGGCCGAGAAGAGCGCCAGACCGGTGACTTTGTGCCGGAGCTTAAGTTTCATCGCAACAATGGGTTACTTATCTTCGTCTCCGGTCCGCTTGGCAAGACGGGAGTTCGCGGCCAGCGACCGCGCCGCCGGAGTCGGCTCCGGCAGCCAGCGATAAAAAAAGCGGCGTGGACACGCCGCTTTGATCGATAAAGGGATTCGCTACTGCTGCGCTCCCGGACCTGTGCGGATCAGGAGAGGGCCTGGAGGGCTTCCTCGCGGGTCGCGTAGATCGGGAAAATGCTGGTAAAGCCGGAGATTTCGAAGACCTGCTTGACGTTCGGGTTGAGCGTCGCCAGGGCGATGGACCCCGACTGCTTCTTGAACTGCTTGGCGGCGGAGAGCAGCACACGCAGGCCCGCGCTACTGATGTAGTCCAGCTCGCGGCAGTCCACCAGCACCTTGACTTCGCCCGCTTCGGCCAGCGAGGTCAGCTTTTCGTCCAGCGAGCCGGATGTGCTGACATCGAGACGCCCCTGGAGGCTGAGAATATTGATGGAGTCCTGTTTTTCCTGGGTAATTTCCACGGTGAGGGAGGTTTGATGGTTAAAGGTCGCCCCGACGGGGATTGGGTTGATAAAGACGCCAAGCCCCCTGTCTTTCAAGCGTTTTTTTGACAGGCCCCGCGAAGCCGTCAGTACGCCGAGGAGGGCGGGCGCAGGATCATATGCACCGTGCGCAGGATAATTTCGATGTCCATCCAGACCGACCACTCATTAATATACTCCAGGTCGTAGTGGACCCGCTGACGCAGCAGTTCCACGTCGGTGATCTCGCCCCGAAAGCCCTTACACTGGGCCAGGCCGGTCAGGCCGGGCTTTACGAAATGGCGCTGCGGATAGATTTTCACGTCCTGGCTGAAGATCCGGTCGTGCTCGGGCAAGTGCGGGCGGGGGCCGACCACGCTCATTTCGCCCTTGAGCACATTAATGAACTGCGGCAACTCGTCCAGGCTCGTGCGGCGCATAAACTCCCCGAAGTGGAAAACCCGCGGGTCGTGCCGGGTCGCCTGCCTGGCCTCGTCTCCTTTGCGCCGCACGTGCATGGTGCGGAACTTGTACAGGACAAACTCCCGTCGGTTGTACCCCCGGCGGACTTGCTTGAAAAACACTGGTCCCGGTGACTCGCGGCGGTGGAAAAACCACACCAGCGGAATCATCACCGGCAGAACCAGAAAAACCACCGGCACCGCGATGGAAAGGTCGAGCAGACGCTTGATCATGCGGTTGAGCGGGCTTTCCAGCGGCTCTTCCCGCAGGGTGAAGAACGTGTGAGGGCCGTCCTTGACGCTGATCAGGGGGTAGTCGAAATATTCCGCCCAGGGGTTGAAAATCAGGATCTGGCAGCCCTCCTCCTCCGCTGCTTCGAGGATCTCCTTTACCCACTCCTTTGAGTGGCGGGTCTCCAGCAGGATGATCTGGTTGACCCCCTGCTCGCGGATCGTCTCCCGCAGCCGCGAGACATCTCCCAGCAAAGGGATATCTATCTGTTGCGGCTCCGTTTCGCCGTAGTTGAGCAGTCCGATCACCTCGATCCCGAGCGACTGCTTGCTGCGCAGCCAACCGGCGATGCGCGAGCACGAGGCCGTCGTCCCCACCACCAGACACGAGCGGGTGTTCTTCCCCCCCAGCACGTAGCGGGAGAGCCAGCCGGGCAGGAACATGTTCAGCGAAAACAGGATCAGGTACGCGCACACCAGGTACAAGCCGATGAACACACGGGAGATGGCCTTGTCCTTGGTCGCGAAGATGATCGCAAACAGAATCAGCACCAGAATGAAGATCTGGAGGTTTGTGACCTGAAAGACCCGCGCCCGGTCCTGCGCTGAGACCGACGGCCCCAGCAGGGTGTAGAAGTTGAAGAAAATCGCCCCGGCCGACACCAGGCCTGTCATATACAGGGGCCAGTTGATCAACTCATACTCCAGCCGCCCGGCGAACTCCACCCCGACCAGGGCCAGGACATAGAACAGCAGCGGCAACACCAGCACGATAACACATCCGTGCAGGGCCAGGAGTCCTCTATAGCGACTGTCGAGCATAAGTCAGTATTCCTGCTTCTATCGGCAAATTCCGGGCGCTGTTTATCTGATTCATCTCACAATACGTACGGATTTTCCCGTCCCCCTCGGCTCTGTCACGCTCCGGGGTGCTTGCTCCAGATTTCAAACACCCCTCCCGCCTGGCTGCAAATCTTTTCCCCGCTCCGGCTTTCACAACGAAACCCATTTGCCTCCAACGTTTTCAGGATTGCCAGCCGCAGGCATGCGCTTTACTTCAAATATTATTGAAATAAGGGTAAACCCCCTCCCCCTCCGACCGATGGAGACAACCATGAGCACCGCCCCCGCAGACACGAGCCTCGGCCAGACCGAGCGGGAGATCATCGCGCTGATGGCAGGCGCGGTGCAGATGCTCGACCTGCCCAAGTCCCTGGGCGAAATCTACGGGCTGCTCTACGTCTGCGAGGAGCCCCTGTGTATGGACGACATCATCAAGCGGCTCGGCATCAGCCTCGGCACCGCCAGCCAGGGGCTTAAGCAGTTGCGGGCCTTCCGCGCCGTACGCACGGTGGAAAAGCCCGGCCGCCGCTGCGACTACTACGAACCCGAAACCGAACTGCGCCGTCTCCTGGGGAACATCCTGCGCGAACAGCTCCAGCCCCGGCTCGACTCCGGTCAGGAAAAACTCCGCCAACTCAAGGATCGCCTGCGCGAGGAGCCCGACTCCGCCCGCCAGGCGCACCTTCGGCAGCGGGTGGACAAGCTATTCCGCTGGCACGCCAACGCCAGCCGCCTCCTGCCACTGCTCAGCACCCTGATGAAAACATGACTTTCTCTGACCAAGCGGCGTGGTACTGCCTGAAGACCCAGCCCAAACGCGAGCGAGCCGCCGCGACGAGCCTGAGCGCGCTCGACGGGGTGAGCGTGCTCTTCCCCCAAGTGCGCTACCGGCGGCAGACTGCCCGGCGGGGACGCACGGTACTGGAACCGCTTTTCCCGAACTACCTCTTCGCCCGCTTCCGCCCCCTGCACCAGATCAAGGCCGTGGGCTACGCCCGCGGAGTCGCCTATGTCGTGCGTCAGGGAACAGACCTGATCCCCGTCCCGGCCTCCGTCGTCGAGGAGTTGGCCACCCTCGCCCCCGGCAACATCCTGGAGCTTCCCCTGCAGCCGGTCCAGGCCGGAGAAAACATCCGCATTATCGCGGGGATTTTCCAGGGCAACAGCGCCGATGTCGTCCGCCTGCTTCCGGGCTCCGAACGCGTGCGCGTGCTACTCGACATCCTCGGGCGCAGCCAGGAGATCGAACTTTCCCTCAACGAAGTGGAACGCCGCTACCGCCATCCGCTTGGTTCACAACCATCCGAAGGCTCCTGACCTTCTGAAAAACTCCCTTCAACCCGCATCCACGATTGGCTTTACCATCCGGTATCCGGCCAAGGGCGGCAGCGTGCCGACAGCTATTCACGCCCCGCGCCCATCATCGAAGCCGAAAGCATCTTTGAGAAATTCATAAATTTATTAATTCAGGATTCACATACGCGAAATCAATAAATTCCCCAATCGCTCCCCACCGTTCCACAATCTACGAATCTCTAAAAATTCCGAATCTACGAATTCCCCCACCAGTATCGCCCCCTGACAACCCGGCCATGAGCGAACTTTCCACCGACAAAACGCTGCCCGTCATCACCGTCATCCAACCCGCCCAGGGCTGGCTGCGTATCGACTGGCGAGAAATCTGGAACTACCGCGACCTGCTCCTGCTGCTGGTGCGGCGGGACTTCGTCTCCCGGTACAAGCAGAGCCTGCTCGGACCGCTGTGGTTCGTACTCCAGCCGCTGGTCATGACGGTCGTCTTCACCGTCATTTTCGGGCGCATCGCGCAGATTCCCTCCGACGGCGTGCCCCACACCCTGTTTTATCTCTGTGGACTTCTGGGCTGGAACTACTTCGCCCAGATTCTCAACGGCACCAGCACGACCTTCACCTCCAACGCGCACATTTTCCAAAAAATATACTTCCCGCGTCTGGTGGTGCCGTTTTCGGTCGCCGCGTCGTCCATCTTTACCTTTATCATCCAGCTCGGGCTGTTCCTGCTCGTTTACGCCGGTTTCAAGTTCTTCTCCGACGCGGGCGCGAACTTCGGCATGACCTGGCGGGTCGTCTTCGTGCCGCTGCTGCTGGTGCACTCGGGCATCCTCGCGCTCGGAGTCGGGCTGTGGATGAGCGCCCTCACCGCCAAGTACCGCGATCTCTCCCACCTCAACCAGTTCATCATCCAGATCTGGCTCTACCTGACGATTATCATCCCCGTCTCCAGCGTCCCGGCCAAGTACCTGTGGTTCGTCCTGCTCAACCCGATGACCCCGATCATCGAAGCCTACAAGATAGCCTTCCTGGGCAAGGGCACCGTCGAACCTCTTTTCTACCTGTGCTCCATCGTCATCAGCCTCGGGGTCTTCTTCACCGGAACTCTCGCTTTCCAGCGTACCGGACGCACCTTCGCCGACACGGTGTAAGATTCATAAATTTATAAATTCAGGATTCGTAGATTCAACATCAACATACTCCCAATCGCCGCCCCCTTCCCCAACCTACGAATCTCTAAAAATTCCGAATCTACGATTTTTTTAAAAAAATGCCCGCGCCCATCATCGAAGTCGAACGCCTCTCCAAGCTCTACCGTCTCGGCACGGTCGGGGCCGGCACCCTGCGCGAATCCCTCCAGCACTGGTGGGCCAGCCGCGTGCGCCGACGCGAGAGCGGCGACTGGCAAGCCAACTCCAAACTGAAAATCCCCGCCGGGCGCGCCGGTCCTCGCCCAAACACCATGTGGGCGCTGCGGGAGACCTCCTTCAGCGTCAACGAAGGCGAGACCCTCGGCATCATCGGTCGCAATGGCGCGGGCAAGTCCACCCTGCTCAAACTCCTCTCCCGCATCACCGAGCCGACCACCGGCCGCGCCGTCATCCGGGGCCGCGTCTCCTCGCTGCTCGAAGTCGGCACCGGCTTCCACCCCGAGCTGACCGGACGCGAGAACATTTTCCTCAACGGCACTATTCTGGGTATGCGCCGCGGCGAGATCCGCGACAAGCTCGACGACATCATCGAGTTTTCCGAGATCGGGGCCTTTGTCGATACCCCGGTCAAGCGCTACTCCAGCGGCATGACCGTGCGCCTGGCCTTCGCCGTGGCCGCGCACCTGGAGCCCGATGTGCTCATCGTGGACGAGGTGCTCGCCGTCGGCGACGCCGCCTACCAGAAAAAGTGCATCGACAAGATGCGCGAAGTCGCCCGGCAGGGTCGCACGGTACTCTTCGTCAGCCACCAGCTCTCCACCCTGGCCAACCTCTGCGACCGCTCCATCCTTCTCCACGACGGCCAGCTCTGCGCCGACGGCCCTTCCCGCGAGGTCATTAATCAGTACCTCAACACCAGTTCCAAGCACTCCAGTCATCGCCTCTGGGAGACGCCCGAAGACGCGCCCGGCGACGACATCGCCCGCCTGCACGCGGTCACGGTTTTCTGCGACGGCATGCCCACCGACAACATCGAAATCGACCGCGACATTGTAGTGGAAATCCAATACTGGTGCCTCAGAGACGGAGCCCGCCTCAACCCCGCCTTCATCCTCGTGGATAAAATCGGCACGCCCGTCTTTTCCTCTCCCAACCTGCCTTCCGCCCGCCTTGGCGACGACGAATGGGGTTACCGTCCCCACCCCGCCGGGCTCTACCTCAGCCGTATTACCATCCCCGCCAATTTCCTCAGTGACGGTCTCTACCGCGCCCACATCGCCATACAGACCGACGCCTCCCAGCTCAACGTCTGGGAGGAAAACGCGCTCACCCTCATGGTCCACGACACCGGCGCCATGCGCGGCGAATACCATAACGCCTGGATGGGCCTGATCCGCACCCGCTTCGCCTGGGAGACCGACAAGGTCGAATAGTAAAAGTCCCAGGACTGCCCGCACCTGTACCCTCATGGAAAACTACTTTAAAAGTCCCTTTAAAGGCGAACAACTCGCCAGCCAGGTAACAAACCCCAACATCCAGGTTGGCCGGTACAGCTACTACTCCGGCTATTACCACGGCCATTCGTTCGACGACTGTGCCCGCTACCTGCTTCCGGATCGCGACGATGTGGACCGTTTGATCATCGGCAGCTTTTGTTCCATCGGCTCCGGCGCGTCTTTCATCATGGCCGGGAACCAAGGCCACCGCTATGACTGGGTTTCATCGTTTCCTTTCTTCTATATGGATGATGAACCTGCGTTTGCAGGAGCATCCGATGCCTTTCAAAAAACCGGTGACACCGTTATCGGCAGCGATGTCTGGATCGGCTCCGAAGCGATGGTCATGCCCGGTATCAAGGTCGGTCATGGGGCCGTGATCGGAAGCCGTGCATTGGTCACGAAAGACGTGGAGCCTTACACCATCATCGGCGGAAACCCTGCCAAAGTGATCAAGAAGCGTTTCCCCGAAAATCAGATTGCGATGCTCTTGGAACTGGAATGGTGGAACTGGCCGATAGAAAAGATCAAGGAAGCCATGCCCCTCCTGTGTTCAAACGACATTGACGGTCTCCACCGCTACTGGCAAACGACGCTGTCCAACGGCACAAACACGAACCGCGCAGACGCCAAAGAATGACCAGCACCCCTCACGGCATCCACCCGGTCTTCGCCATCCCCGAATGGCTCCCCCATCTGGGCGGACTGGCGACTTTTTACGCGCACCTGGCCCGTTGCCGCAGCCAGCTCGGACTGCCCACAACAATCCTGACCACCCAGCGCAAACCGGAGAACCCCGGCTGGCCGGGCCTGGAAGTCGTCTGTGTCGAAGGGGACAAAAACCGCCGTTTCGTGCAGCTCAGCCAGGCCCTGCCCGAAGACTGGAAACTGGCCGCCCTCTCGCTGGCCACCGGCGCAGCCATGCGCGCCTGGCTGCGCGAACACGCGCCCAACTGCGCGGTCGTCTTCGCGGCGGAGTTTCTCGGCTACGCCTCCGCGCTCTGCGAAACGGGCCTCCCGCCTCTCGTGGTGACCGCCCACGGCTCGCTCGGGCAGATCGCCGCCCGTTCGCCCGCCGACGCGGGCGCGCCAGACCTGCCACTGGTGCGCATGCTCGAATCCGATGCCCTCCTGCGCGCCCACCTCGCCCACGCCTACAGCCCCGCCAACTCCCGCGAATGGACCGCCACCCTCGGCCATGACATCCCCTGCATAGACCCGCCCTTTGCGCTGTCACAACTTTTGGATACACCAAAAAGCGCCAACCAGCCGCTGACCGGCGTTGTCCTCGGACGACTCCAGGACTGGAAAGGCGCGCAGACACTGGCCGACGCCCTCGCCCGGCTCGGGCCGGACTTCCCCCTGCGCATCGACTGGCTCGGCGCGGACACCCGAACCGCTCCGGGTGGCACCTCCATGTCCGAGTGGCTACAAAAGGAGCACCCCACCATCTGGGGTAAAACTTTCTGCTGGCACGGCCCCGCCCCCCGCGAGGAGGCTCTCCGCCGGCAGGCCCGGGCGGACTTCGCGCTCGTTCCCTCACGCTGGGACACGCTCAACTTCACCGTGTTGGAGGCCATGGACGCGGGCGTGCCCGTCCTCGTCTCCAGCGGTACAGGCGCTTCATATTTAATCGAGGAAAACATCAATGGCCGCGTCTTCCCCGCCGACGACCCCGAAGCCCTCGCCACCGTCCTACGCGAAGTCACTACCCACCCCGAGACGCTCCCGGCACTGGGCGAACGCGCCCGCACTTTCTTGCGCGAACGCTTCACTCCGAGCGGTTGTGTTGAGCGCTACGAGGAACTTGCCCGCCGGGCGCAAGCCGCCGCCCAAAAGCAAACCCTCCCGGCGGAAGGAGCCGCCAACGCCCTCCAGATGCTGACCGAAGCTCTCACCCAGACCGACGCCCTCCCCCGCCGCAGCGGACGCGAGCTGGCCCGTGCCTTGAGCCAGAAAGCCGGGGAGCGCCTCGGCATCCGCCGCAAGCCATGAGTGCCGACCCGACCCTGCAAGTTTCCGTGCTACTCCCGGTTTACAACGCCGGGCGCTACCTGCCCGAGGCACTGGAGAGCATTCTCGCGCAGGAGAACATTTGCTTTGAATGCGTCGCTGTCGACGACGGCTCGACCGATGACACCGCCGACATTTTGAATGACTTCGCGCGGCGCGACGCCCGCCTGCGCGTGCTCAGCCGTCCCAACACCGGCATCGTCGGCGCGCTCAACGACGGACTCGCACTCTGCCGCGCCCCCTACATCGCCCGTATGGACGCCGACGACATCGCACGCCCCGCCCGGCTCGCCCGCCAGGCCGCCTACCTCGACACGCACGCGGACTGCGTCGGCGTCGGCTCGTGGGTCGATTACCTCGACCCCGAGGGCGAGCACATCTGGACTTGGAAAATGAGCGCCAACCCCGCACAAATCGAACACGATCTGCTCGAAGGCGGCATCGGTGGCCTCGTCCACCCCGCCATGATGCTCCGGGCCGACGCCATCCGTGCCGTCGGCGGCTACCAGGCCGAGTGCAAGGACATCGAGGACTACGACCTCTTCCTGCGCCTGCTTGAGCAGGGACATTTTTCCGTCCTGCCCGAGCCGCTGCTGGGCTACCGCCAGCACCCCGCCAGCATCAACGCAACCAGCAACCGCGGCGCCCGCACCGCCATCGCCAACCGGCTCATGGCCGAGGCCCGCCAGCAACGCGGCCTTCCCGAAAAAGTCCTCACTCCGACCCCGGCCACACCCGAATCCAGCCAGTTGGAGTGGATCGACCTCGCCCTGCTCGATGGCAACTGGCGCAGCGCCCGCAAGACTACGTGCCGTCTTTTCAGAAGCGTCCCGCTCAAGACCGCCCCCTGGCAGGCCCTCGGCAAACTCATTCAGGCCGCGCTGGGCAAACTCCGCATCCGCGCCGGACGCATCCGCCAGTTCGTATCCATCTTTTGAATACATTTTTCACGAACCATTTCCCCCGCTCACAACTGGCATGACCACCACGGACAAAACCGTCACCATTCTCGGGCTTACCTTCTACACCGACACACTGGAAGCCGTGGTGGAAGCGACCGCCCGCGACGGCGGGCTCCTCGTCGCTCCCGCCGGACCCAATCTGGGAGACATCCCCACGATGCCGGAGTACTACGACGCCCTGGCCAACAGCGACTACTGCCTCACCGACAGCGGGTTGCTCGTCCTGCTCTGGAACCTGACCCACCGCCCCCGCATTCCCAAGATTTCCGGCTACCTGTTTTTCCGCGAACTGATCAAACACCCCGTCCTGCGCGAACCGGGCGCGACCTTCTGGATCATGCCCAGTGAAAAGGAAATGCGCATCAACCTGGCTTGGCTGAGCGACGTACAGGGCATTCCCGCTCGCGAGGAGGATTGCTACCTCGCCCCGCTCTATCCCGGCTCCGGCGAAGTCCGCGACGACAAACTCGCCGCTCTGCTCGAAGAGCGCCGCCCGCGTTTTGTTTTTAACAACATCGGTGGTGGCACCCAGGAACGCCTCGGCCACACGCTGCTCCAACAGCTCAGCTACCGCCCGGCCATTATCTGCACGGGCGCGGCCATCGCGTTTTTCACCGGGCAGCAGGCCAATATCCCGCGTTGGGTGGACAAACTCTATCTCGGCTGGCTGGCCCGCATCCTCTCGGACCCGCGCCGCTACTTCCCCCGCTATTGGCGCGCCCTGCGTCTCGTCCCGCTGTTCCTGCGCTACGGGGCCAAGCGCCCGGCCATCTGCACCACCACTCAGTCATGAGCGACGCACCGCTAATCACCGTCATAACTCCGGTGCTCAACTGCGCCCGGTTTATCACCGGGTGCCTGGAGAACGTGGCCGCGCAGGACTGCCCGCAAGCCATCCACCTCATCGTGGACGGACTCTCCACCGACGGCACGCCGGAGCTTGTGCGCGAGTTCGCCCAAAAACACCCGCGCGTAGAACTAATCTCCGAAAAAGACAGCGGCCAGTCCGACGCCATGAACCACGGCATCCGCGAAGCCCGCACGCCGCTGATCGGTTTTCTCAATGCTGACGACTACTACGCCCCCGGCACCCTCAACCGCGTTTGCAAGCTTGCGCACGACCTGCCCGAGCCCGCCTTCCTCTACGGCAATCTGCATGTCTGGGGCGACAACGACCGCGACCTCGGCCTGAACAAGCCCGCCCCGCTCAGCCTCTACAACCTCTGCCGGGGCAAGCCCTTCCCGCTCAACCCCGCCTCGTACTTTTACCACAAGAGCCTCCACGAACTTGCCGGCCCCTACGATATCAAGGACCACATGACGATGGACCTCGACTTCCTTTTCCGCGCCAGCCAGCACGCCCGCATCCGCTACGTTGACGAGTGCTGGGGAAATTTTCGGCTGATCGAAGGGACCAAGACCCAAGCCGAACTGGCCACCGGCGCGACCTTTGAACGTCAGCGCGTATTGATAAATCACTACATAAGAAAACTCCCTCTCCCCCTGCGTATCGCTGCCCGCACCGCCAATACCGTCGAACCTTTAGCAAAAAAAATCTCCCGCCGCCTCAAGCGTGGCTGACAAGACTATGACCGACCCCGATCCAACGCCCGGCATCAGTGTAGTTATTTGCTGTTACAACAGCCGCTCGCGCCTTCCCCAGACTCTCCGTCACCTGCAAGATCAGCAGGGCACAGACGGGCTCGAATGGGAAGTTATCGTAATCGACAACGCCTCCACCGACGACACCGCCAGCGTCGCCGTAGAGACCTGGGAGCGCAACCCGGTGGCCCCGCTGCGCGTCGTGTCCGAGCCGCAGCCCGGCCTCAGCCACGCCCGCGCCCGTGGCGCGTCCGAGGCGGCCCTCCCCATAGTCGCTCTGGTGGACGACGACAACTGGACACCCCCACACTGGCTGGCCACGGTGGCTCGTATCTTCCGTGACAACCCGATGGTCGGCGTCGTGGGGGGGCCGACCACGGAGGCGTGTGAGACGACGCCCCCGGACTGGTTTGCGCAATTCAAGGGCCACTACGCGGTGTACGAGCTAGCGTCACCGGGAGGCATCGTGGAGAAGTATGTCTGCGGCGCGGGCCTGTGTTTCCGCAAAGAGGCGTGGGAAACGCTGCGGGCCGAGGGATTCGAGCCCGAGCTGAGCGACCGCAAGGGCAAGGAGCTGACCTCCGGCGGCGACGCCGAACTGTGCGCCGCGCTGCGGCTCAGCGGATGGAAAATCTGGTACGACCCGGCCCTGCTCATCCGGCACTTCATCCCCGCCGGTCGCCTGAACTGGGATTACCTCACCCGACTCAACAGCGGCTTCGGCGCGCAGTCCGTATACCTCGACGCCTACTACGCCCTGCTGCCCGGTTTCACCACCGGACGGCCTCCTCAGCCCTGCTGGGTACGCGCCACCTTAAAGACACTCCGCTCCCTGCTTGGACTGGCCCCGCGCGTGCTCTTCCGCCCGACGAGAGAGAGAGAGGGCAGCGCCGACTGGCTCGTATGGAAGGGCCAATGCACCCGCCTGAGAACCCTCTGGCGCGAAAAAAGCCGCTACGGCGAACGCTTCCGCCGGGTCGCCGGGGCGCACTGGAACCGCCTGCGCGGGTCATAAATCCGCCAATTTGCGCTTCGCTCTTTGCTTTAAGTTCCGATCAGATTGGCTTAACAGTTTTTAACAACCTCAAGACACACCCGATTATGCCCAGACCCAGCTGCATGGTTTTCGCCGCCCGCTACCTCCCTCCTGATGAGATCCGCGGCAAGGAAGTGATCGAAGTCGGCTCCTGCGACTTCAACGGCTCGATCAAGCCCTACGTCACCCACTGGGCGCCGAAGTCCTACCTCGGCATCGACATGATCGAAGGCCCCTGCGTGGACAAGGTCATGAACGCCGACACGCTCGAACAGGAGTTCGGCCCCGAGTCCTTCGACATCGTCATCTCCATCGAGATGATGGAGCACACCCGCTGGTGGCGCACCTCCCTGACCAACATGAAACGCATCTGCCGCCGGGGCGGCCTGTTGCTCATCACCTCGCCCGCCATCGGCTACCCCTACCACGGCTACCCGACCGACTTCTGGCGCTACGAGATTGACGACTTTAAAAAGATGCTGGCCGACTTCGAGATCCTCGGCATCGAGCGCGACGAGAGCGGCCCCGGCACCTTCGTTGTCGCCCGCAAGCCGATGGACTACCAGGAGTGCGACCTGGGGCCGATTGAGCTGTTCAGCGTGGTCACGGGGCGACGCACGCGCGAGATCGACGAGGCCGATTTTAAAAGCCCCTACTTCAAGCGCCAGGCACTCAAGGTCCGCCTCAAGGTCGCCACCAGCCGCCTCTACCGCTGGCTGGGCCGCTGCACATCGAAAATCCTTCGCCTCAAGTAACCCCATGAAGCTGGAAAAAATCATCACCCTGGGCAACGAGCCGGTCAAGATCCCCCTGCTGGCCATGATCCGCTCCCTGCGGGCCACGGGCTGCGAGTTGCCCGTCTGGGTCATCCCCTACGACGACCGCACGTTCGATCTGCCCGAGGGCTGCCACTGGTGGAAAGACGACGCGCTCTGCGACTGGTTAAAACAGCAGAACGCGCGCCCCGTCATGCGCAAGTACCAGTGCATGCTGGAGAGCAATTACCAGTTCGTCGATTCGGACGTAATCTTCCTGCGGGACCCCGCGCCCATGCTCGCCCCGCACGAAGGTTGGGTGGCCAGTTGCTGCCACTGGCACAACCCCGCCCACACCTACACCGAGCATTCTCTGCCCCTCATCCGCCAACGCACGACCACCTGGCAGCGGCTGATTTTCAACACTGGGCAATTTGCCTGCGACCGGGCGCTCTACACCTTTGAATCCTTCAAGGAAACCGCCGCCAACCCCGAGTACCGGCGCACCATCCTCGACGACCCCTACCACGAGCAGCCGGGCATCAACCTGCTCGTCCACCTCTGCGGCGTGCCCATCTCGAACCTCACCCTGCCGCCCGTCAACATGGAATCCACCTGGGCCGGGGACTACGGCGCCGACTATGAACGCTACTGGCAAGACGAGGCGCACAAGCCCGTCTTCATCCACTGGGCTGGTGAAAAGATGAACCCCGACAAGCCCATCTCAAAACTTTTCTTCCAGTACCTCAGCCCAGAGGAAAAGACCACTTTCCTCACCGCCAACGCAGAAAGCACGCCCGACGCCGCCCGACGCTTCAAGCGCCGTCTGCGCGCCGCCTGGGAAGCCCTCACCGACGAATGAGCCAGCCCCGGTTTTCGGTCCTCATCCCGACCTGCCACCGCAACGACCTGCTGGCCAAATGCCTGGCGGCGCTCGCGCCGGGCAGGCAAACGCTGGGCGAGCCCTTCGAGGTCATCGTGAGCGACGACGGCTCCCGTGAAACCGCCGAGGCGCTCATTAACGAAAACTTCCCCTGGGCCTGCTGGACGCCCGGCCCGAAGCGCGGCCCCGCCGCCAACCGCAACCACGCAGCCTCGCTGGCGACCGGCGATTGGCTCGCCTTCACCGACGACGACTGCATCCCCGCCCCCGGCTGGTTGGCCGGGTACGCGGCCGCGATCGACGCAGAGATAAAAGTTTACGAAGGCCGCACCACCACCGACTATCCGCTGAAGGGCCCGCGCTTCCAGGCCCCGGTCAACGAAAACGGCGGTTACCTGTGGTCGTGCAACCTGCTGCTTGCCCGCGAGACCTTTGACCGGCTCGGCGGTTTCGACGAGGGATTCCCCTACCCGCACCTGGAGGACGTGGACCTGCGACTGCGCCTGGAAGCACTTGGCGAAAAACCGAAGTTCACCCCGGCGGCGGAGATCCTCCACCCCCAGCGCCCGGCCACCCCGTGGCTGCGCCGCGCCCGCTCGAAGCAATCGAGCGTTTACCTGTGCCACAAGTACGGCCGGCCGCTCAGCTTCGCCAACCTGGACCCGCTCTCCTTCGCCCGCATGGCCAAGCGCGCCCTCACCGGCCCCGGCCCCGCCGTGGACAAACTCGCCCGCATCGGCGGACTCGCCGCCGAGTTCCTTTACCTGATCCCTATGGTTCCGTATTGGAAATATCAATACAGCAAACGGTGAAAATCTGCTTTCTGTGCAACAGTCTCGAACCGGGCCGCGACGGCGTGGGCGACTACACGCGCCTGCTGGCCGGGGCCTGCGAGGCCGCCGGGCACGCCACCGCCTGCTTCGCCCTGCGCGACCCTTTCGCCACCGGGGACGATCCGCGTCGCTTCACCGACGCGCTCGGCGACGCCGCCCAACAGGCGCGGCTACTCGCGCAGATCAAGGACTTCTCACCGGACTGGATCAGCCTGCAATTCGTCCCCTACGGCCTGCACCCCAAAGGGCTACCGCGACGACTGCCGGGACTCTTGCGCGCCTGCCGCGGCCCCTGGCGCTGGCAGGTTATGTTCCATGAAATCTGGATCGGCGGCAAGCTTGACTCCCCGCTCAAGGACCGCCTCGTCGGCCTCCTCCAGCGGCGCATCATCCGGCGGGCCACCGATATTATTTCGCCGCTCGTGCACACTCACGCCGAGCCGTACCGCGTCCTACTCGACGGCCTCGGGCTACATGCTCGCCCCCTGCCGCTGTTCAGCAACATCCCCCCGCAGGCCGGAACCGCCGAGGGCATTCTGTATCCATTTCTGAATACACACGGCTTCGCCATCTCCGACCGCAACCGGAAGCAATTCCACCTCGGCGGACTTTTCGGCACGCTCCATCCGGAGTGGCCACCCCAGCCACTGCTCAACGCCCTGCGCGAAGCCGCCCGGCACGAGGGCCGACGCATCGCGCTTATCCACTTCGGCGGCATCGGCCCGGGCAAGGCGCTTTGGGAGTCGCTCATGCGCGACAACGACGAGCACCTCGCCCTCTTCGAACTCGGACGGCTCGACGCCGACGCGGCCTCGCGACTAATCAACACGCTCGACTTCGGGCTGGCCTCCTCGCCCCGCAGCCTGCTGCAAAAAAGCGGCAGCGCCATCACACTTATCGAGCACGGCCTGCCCGTGATCGTCAACCGCGACGACGCGCACTACCCCGGCATCCCCCGGGAGCTTCCGCTGGGTGACCCGCAGTACATCGCTTTCGACGGCACTTTGCCGGACAATTTCTTTAACCTCCGCAGCCGGGCACCGGCCAGCCGCCTGCCCGCCGTGGCGGAAACCTTTCTTCACGATCTCGGCGCATGATCCTGCTCAGCCACCCGACCGGCAACGAAAACCTCCGCCAGGCCATGCGGGCCATGCAGGAGGCGGGCATTTTGTATTCATTTTCCACTACAATCGGACTGACGGCGGACAGTAAAATCGAATCACTCCCACTCCCCGGCCAGCTCAAACGCCAGTTGGCCAAGCGCCGCTACGCCATCTACGCTGCGCAACTGCGCCGCTCCCCGTGGCGCGAACTGGTGCGGCTCGCGCTGCTCAACCGTCCGGAAAATTCCCTGACCCGCCACGAGATCGGTCCGTGCAGCGTGGACGGTGTTTACCGTGCCCTCGACCGCAAGGTGGCCCGTGCCCTGCGCGGCAAGGCGGGTCGCGAGGCGCAGGCCGTTTACGGCTACGAGGACGGCTGCCTCGAGCATTTCACCGTCGCCCGCGAGCGCGGACTGACCACGATCTACGAACTTCCCATCGCCTACGGCCCCTACGCCCACGCCATGCTGGCGGAGGAGGCGCGGCGGCGGCCCAACTGGGAGCCGACTCTGATCTCCACCCGCGACTCGGCGCGGAAACTCGACCGCAAGCGCCGCGAGTTGGAACTGGCTGACGTGGTGGTGTGCCCGAGCGCGTTTGTCGAGGACTCGATCCCGCCCGAACTGCGCGCGGGCAAGCGCCTGCTGCGGATGCCCTACGGCATCGATCCGGTGGAAGCGATTCCGCCCTACGAGCCGCCGCTTGAGCGCCCCTTGAGATTTCTGTACGCCGGTTCGCTCAGCCAGCGCAAGGGCTTGGCCGACCTCTTCGAGGCCTGGAACTCGGCCGCTCTCCCCCACACCGAGTTGCACGTCATGGGCTCGCGGCTGATGCCGGGGGCGTTTTACCGGGAGCTGTGCCCGACGGCGATTTTTCACGGCCCTCGCCCCCGGCCCGAAGTTCTCGCTCTGATGGACGCCTGCGACGTGCTTGTGCTCCCCTCGCTGGTCGAGGGGCGGGCCCTCGTCCAACTGGAGGCACTCGGGCGTGGACTGCCGCTGCTCATCACGCCCAACACCGGCGGCGACGATCTGGTGGAACCGGGAGAGACGGGCTTCATCACCCCGGCGCGTTCGCCGGAGGCGCTGGCCGAGCGGCTGGCGTGGTTCAGCCAGCACCGGGACGAATTGCCACGCATGCACGCCGCTTGCCTGAAAAAAGCCGCCACCGTCTCCTGGGAGCGCTACCGCGAGCAATTGTCTGGCGCACTGGTCAATATTCTGGAAGATCGCGCGCATGGCTAAGGGCATCGGAACCAAGGGACTCATCAAGCTGCTGCTGTGGGCATACATCGCGCTGCTGCTGGGCGAGGGCGCGTTGCGCAAGTGGTTCCTGGTCCCGCTGTCCGAGCCGCTGCTCATCGTGCGCGACCCCATCGTGGTGCTGATCTACCTGCTGGCCTTCCGCGCGAACCTTTTCCCGGTCAACGGCTTTGTCATCGCCTCGATCTTTATGGGGTTCATGGCGTTTTTGTTCGGGGCGCTTTCGAGCGAGTCGAGCGTCATCGTCACTCTCTACGGGATGCGGATCAACTTCCTGCAAATCCCGCTCATCTTCGTCATCGGGCAAGTCCTCGACTACAAGGACTGCGTGCAGATCGGCAAAGTACTGATCGCGCTGGCACTGCCGCAGGTGCTTATCATGGTGCTCCAGTTCAGTTCGCCCCAGGGGGCGTGGATCAACAGCCAGGTCGGCGGCGGCGAGGGTATCATGGGCGCGCTGGGCCGCTACCGCCCACCGGGCACGTTCTCCTTCATCACCGGACCGGCGGCGTATTTCCCGCTTGTGCTGGCGTTTGTCATCGCGTTTCTGCTGCACGAGGGCAGGCGCTATACCTGGCTGTGTTATATCGGGGCAGCCTCGGTCATGCTCGCCATCCCGATCTCCATCAGCCGCCTGCTGGCGCTGACTTGCGCGCTGGTCATGCTGGCGGCCACCTACGCCTTTTACCGCCTGCCCAACCCGCCCAAGCTGATTATCCGCTCGGTAGGGGCGGCGGCACTGATCCTGGTCGTCGTACCGATGCTGCCCGTCTTCGACACGGCCACGGAGACCTTCACCGCCCGCTGGGTCAGCTCGACCGGGGAGGACGTGGAGGGCTTCAAGGAAGAAGTCGTGGGCCGCTTCCTCTACGGGCTGGTCGGGCTGCCCTTCAACGCACTTTTCGAGGCCCCGCTCACCGGGCACGGGATCGGAGTCGGCTCCAACGTCGGAGCCAAGATGCTGACCGGCGAGGTCACCTTTCTCATGGGCGAGAGCGAATGGCAAAAGGCCATCATGGAAATGGGCCCGATGCTCGGGCTGGGCTTCATCGTGCTACGGCTCATGCTGGTGGTTTTCCTCTTCCGCTACGCCTTCAGCGCGCTGGGCCGGGGCAATGCCATGCCGCTGCTGCTCTTCACCTCGTGCTTCACCCTCGTCCTCAACGGTCAATGGGGACCACCGACGATTCTGGGCTTCGCCATTCTCGGCAGCGGGCTGACGCTCGCCGCCACCAAGACCTCCTCGCTCTCCGCCGAAGACGCCCCCAAGCTCCGCCAACCCGATGACCCCGCACCCGCCGCACATAGCGCTCATCGCTAACTATGCCCCCGACCGGCAGGCAAGCATGCTGCGCTTCGCCGCGCTGCTGGAGACCGGGCTGCGCGACAAGGGCTGCCGCGTCACGCGGCTGGAGCCGAAAAAAGTCCTCGGCGGCCCCGGCCCGGCGGCCAAATGGCGCGGCTACGCGGACAAGTTCCTGCTCGCTCCCGCCAGACTCCGACGGCAACTGCAGAGGCTCTCTACCGGCGGCGAACGCCTCATCGTCCACCTTTGCGACCACTCAAACGCGCCCTACCTGCCACTGGCGCAGGGCCAGCCCACGCTGGTTACCTGCCATGACGTGATGGCGATCAAGTCCGGTCTCGGTCTGGTTCCGCAGAATCCGACCCGCCTGAGCGGACGGCTCCTGCAAAACTGGATTTATCGCCATCTCAAGGACGCGCCCTTCGTGGTGTGTGTGTCGGAGAAAACCCGCCACGACCTCCAAACCCTGACCGGTCTGCCAGACGAGCGGCTGGCTGTCATCCCCAACGCCCTCCCCTATCCCTTCCAACTCCTTCCCCCCGAGACAACCGACCGCCTGCTGCCCGGAAAAATAGACTGGCCGTACTTCCTGCACGTCGGCTCGGACGCCTGGTACAAAAATCGCCCCGGCGTCCTCGCGCTTTACCGGGCCCTGCTCCCATCCCATCCGCAGGCGCGCCTGGTCTTTGTCGGGCCGGAGGATGCAGCGCTCACGCGGGAAATCCGCCAGCACCATCTGGGCTCCCGGGTTCACTTTCTCACCGGTCTGGACAACGCGCAACTCAACGCGATCTACGGCCGGGCCGAATGCCTGTTTTTTCCCTCCTGGGAGGAGGGCTTTGGCTGGCCCGTCGCCGAGGCCCAGGCCAGCGGTTGCCCGGTCGCCCTGACCGACCTGCCCCCCATGAACGCCATTGGCGGCGAGGCCGCTATTCGCCTGCCGCCCCCGCCCCTCAGAGCCGACCAGACCGACAAATGGGCCGGGCAATGTGCCCCGCTCATCCTCGAATCGCTCGCGAACCGGTCAGCGCTCATCCGGAACGGGCTGGCCAATGCCGCCCGCTTTACCCCCGGCCGCATGGCGGAAGCTTATCTGAGTATTTATGCCCAGTTGAAGAATGGAGGATAAATACTCCATTAAGCGGGGATAAACAATCTATCATTGCCAGACCCTCGACGCCTTTGTTTTTTCTTCATCTACGCTTCATCTGCTGATTTATGAAAATTCTCCACGTCATCCACACCATGCGGCCCGAGTCCGGTGGAGTGGTCGAGGCTGTCCGGCTGATCGCCACCGCTCAGATCGAACTGGGACACGAGGCGGAAGTACTTTGTCTGGATGCAGCCGGCACAAATTGTCACGATCTCCCGTTTAACCTCTACGAAATCGGACCGGCCAAAGCCACCTACGGCTACTGCACCGAACTGAAACCCTGGTTGCGCCAACACCATGACGAGTTTCACGCCATCATCGTCCACGGACTGTGGCAATACCTCGGGCTGGCCGTGCACAACATCCTGCGCCGCACCCGCACGCCCTACTACGTCTTTCCCCACGGCATGCTCGACCCGTGGTTCAACCAGGCCTACCCCCACAAACAGCTCAAAAAGCGGCTTTACTGGCGGTTGGCCGAGTGTCGCGTCCTGCGGGACGCCCGGGGCGTGCTCTTCACCTGTGAGACCGAACGTCAGCTCGCACGCACCTCCTTCAGCCCCTACGAGGCCAACGAAATCGTCGTCGGACTCGGTATCGAGGAACCTGCCTTCGACGCCACCGTCGCCCGTGCTGCTTTCAAGGAAAAATTCCCTGCCATCGGCGGAGATTTCCTGCTTTTTCTCGGACGTATCGACCCGAAAAAGGGTCTCGACCTGCTGGTGCTCGCCTATGACGGGCTTGTCAGCAACGGTGCCAATCTGCCGCCACTCGTGCTGGCCGGCCCCGGAGAGAACAGCACCTACGCCGAGCGGCTCAGAAGCCTGAGCAGTTCACCAAAGATCCATTTCACCGGCATGCTCTCGGGCGAACTCAAGTGGGGCGCGCTCAGTTGCTCGCAGGCACTCATCCTGCCCTCGCATCAGGAGAACTTCGGCATCGTCGTGGCCGAGGCCCTTTGCCTGAGCAAGCCGGTCCTCATTTCCAATAAGGTCAACATCTGGCAGGAAGTCCAGGAGGACGGCGCGGGCCTGGTCGAGAGCGACACCCTGGCCGGGACCGAACAACTCCTGTGCAACTGGCTCTCCCTCACCCGCGGAGAACGACACGCTCTCAGCCGTGCCGCCCGCCCGTGTTTCCAGAAGCGCTTCTCCATCCCCGAAGTCGCCCGGCGATTGATGGAAGTGCTTGGCCAAGAACAAGCCGAGAAAGACGCAGCGCACCGGTAGAGTTCACGCCTTCACCATCAGCAGCGTGACCAGCTTCAAGCGGTGCTCAGCCCAACGGGCCTTATAGTCGATGTCCATGCCCAGGTCGTAAGTTTCCAGCCGCTCGGTCTCGCACTGGCGGATCAATTCCCACTGGCAGAGGTTGCCGGGGGCAAGCGCTGCATAGGTGCGGTGATAGCTCATTTGCAGCCCGCGAAAAACCCCTCCCAGCGCCGCCCCGAAAGCGAATCCGATGTCCTCCCCGTCGAGCCGGGCGAAGGCCGCCCGCAAACGACCCGCCGCGCAACTGCGCTGGATTAGCTCCTGATAAAAGGCCCGGGTGTTCGTCGACTGGAAAATACTCTCGCCCGCCTGCCATTTCCACGATTGCCGCTCGGCGGCCACGATGCGCGTAAAGAGCGCGTCCGGATCGTCCGCCTCCAGCACGCGCTCGAACTCAACCCCTGCCACCTGCGCTGCCCGCTCCGAGCGTCGCAACCCCGCCCGGAATTTTCCACTTCGGCGCGAGAGGAATCCCTCCGCCCCGCCCTCCAGGCTGGCTTGCAGGCAATCCGCCCCCGGCAGCGCGTGCACCTGCCAGCGTCCGCCGTATCCACGCCGCAAATACAGATGCAGGTCACTGTCCCAGGGGATGCCCCCGAGCAGGACCAACCGCGCATCGGGCTTTTCTTCGAGCAAGAAATCTTCCAGCAGGTCCACGCTGTCGCGGGGGTCCGGCCCGAGCAGCGGGCAACTGAAACACCACAGCGCGTCGAGCGGCTGGAGCGCCCCGACAAACTGCATCAGCGGCCCCTCCGCCAGCGCCAGCCAGCTCTCGCCCCGCCGGCGCACATGCAGTTCGCGCTCGCCGCACAAGTGACGGTGAGCCGGTAACACCCAGTCCGAGCAGGAACAAAAACGCGCGATGGCAGGCGTTCGCGCGACGGCGGAGTTGTATTCATTTTCCGATACAATCTCAGAGTCCCCCGCCCCGCCTGATGACTTTTTCGCCTTCATTGACCGTGGGTACATTCAAAAACCATGCCAGCCCGGCGGCAATCAGAACTTTCTTCCCGCATGGAACCAGCCCCAACCCCAATCCGTACATTTACTGTCATTACCCATACATTTTAAGACACGCTAACCCGTGCGCAATAAAAGGGACCAAAGCACCTAAAAACACATTAACCATTAATATACAAAACATTAAGAACATAAAACCAAACTCATAAACCATCTTGGCACGGGTCGAGTTATAAAAGCCATGTCCGCGCATGCGGGCATACTCACTCACCTAAACCTGAAACAAGATACCATGAGAACATTCTGGAAACGCTGGAGAATCACCATCGGGAGCGGTTTCGAGTCGCTCATCACGCGGGTCGAAAACCATGAGGCCCTCGTGGCCGAGGCCATCCGCGAGGCCCAGTCCGCCGCCGCCAAGGCCAAGGTCAAACTCGCCCACGTGCGCCGCGACGGCGAACGCTTGCGCGAACGTGCCCGCACGCTCGCCACCGAGACAGAAAGCTGGGAGCGGCGCGCTCAAGCACAGGCCGACGACAACCGGGAGCGCGCACTGGAATGCCTGCGCCGCCGCAACACCACCCGCCGCGAGCTGGACAGCACAACCGCTGAGCTGGCCCGCCACGAACAAACCGAGCGCGCCCTGAGCGCTGACATCTCCAAGCTCGAAGATCACGTGGCCGGGCTGCGCCGCCGCAAGAACGAACTGGCCGCCCGCGACTTCCGCGCCCGCGCGCTCAGCGCCACCTCTCCCGAGGAGGGCACGCTGCTGGGCGGCATTGATGACATCTTCGAGCGCTGGGAGCTGAAGCTGGCCGAGTCCGAAATTATCTGCGAACCGGCCCCGGCGGACGATTTCGCGGACGGCTTCATGGCCGAGGAGGAAAAGGCTGAACTTGAGGCCGAACTCGACGCGCTTCTGAAGCCCGGCCCCGACGACCGGTCCTGATTTCCGATTCCTATCCTCCTCCTTCGCTAACCTTAAACCGACACTTCCGATGAACTCTTCCGACACCTCCTTCCCTCCTCCCGCCAATCCGCTCAGCGAGCCGCCGCCGCTTCCGTCTCTGCCCAAGAGCGAGACGGAAGCGGACGGCGCTCCAGCCATGACGCCAATCCGGGAAACCCGGCCGGCCTCACACGCAGCCCGGGAGCCCATCTCGTGGCCCGACCTGTACCCGCGCATCCTCCGCTGGACCGGCGCGCTCATCCTCGCCGTAGCCGCCCTGTGTTTTCTCATCTCCGGCTGGGTCAACGGCTCGCCGCTCCTGCGCACGGGGAGCTTTCTGGGCTTCACCGCACTGCTGAGCGGGGCGGGGATTTTCTGCGCCTACCGCTGGCGAGAGGACAAAGGGGCACGCACGTTTCTGGCACTGGCCACGGCGTTCCTGCCCGCTAACTTCGCCCAGCTCGGCGCGCTGACCTTTGCCCAGGCACACGGCAGCCTGGGGTACAGCGTTGGGCTAAGAAAAGTTTTCACCTTCGCCCCGGTGGGAGAAACGATGCTGCTGGCCGCGCTCGGAATCAGCCTGCTCGTGCTCGTCCCTGTGGCCTTTACCGGGTTTAGCGCCCTGGCCCGCAGCGGCGCGAAAAAGATGACGGTGCTCTTCCTGGCCGGGAATGCGCTGCTGCTGCTCCCGTGGCGCGACGCCAACCTCGTCGCCGGGCTCGGGGCCGCGCTGGTCGCCGGGCTCATCGTGGCCGACCGGCTTTGGTTCTCGCGCGAAAGCTCACTCAAGACCTGGGACGGCGTGGCCATGCGCAGCCTGCTTTTCGCCCCGGCAGTATTGCTCGTCGTGCGCAACGTGTGCATGCACCCGCTGACGGACGGGTTGATCGCGCTCATCCTCGCCGCCGTCGCCGCGCTCTTCACGCTGGGACTGCCGAGCTGTACGCAGCGTCGCGGACTCGGTGTCGCCAGCCAGGTGATCGGCTACTTCATCGCCCTGCTGGCATGGTTTTTTACCCTGCAAGCCTGCTACCCCGGCAATCTGCCCAACGAAGAAATCCTCCTGCCGATCGTGTTCCTGCCCTGGTGCCTGGCGCTGTTCGGCCTGTCCTTCAAGGCCGAGGGCAAGGGCATCGTCACCCGCGGCTTGGCCGCGTCCGTGGCCTGCCTGAGCTGTCTCCTCGAAATCGCCCTCTACGGCGAAGCCGGTTACCTGCCGAGCATCCTCGGGCTACTCACCGCGCTCGGTCTGCTGCTGGCAGCGTTTACCCTGGAGGAGCGCACGGCCTTCCTCGCCGGAGCCCTGACCCTCGTCGTGACCCTTGGCTACCACCTGCACCTGGCCTTCAGCTTCGTGCAGGAAAACCTCTGGATCTCCCTCGCGGTGGCCGGGACCGGCATCATCCTCGCCTCGTCCTACCTGGAACGCCACGGCGGCGGCCTTCGCCTGCGGGCCAAGCGCCTGCGCCGCCAGTGGAAGCGCTGGAACTAATACCGGTTCCAAGCAACGTTGAAGGTTATGCGAGAGGGTGTTTAAAAAAGTACCCTCTCGCTCTCTCCCCAAAAAACTTTTGAGACGGAACTTAGTTCCTTCGCAAGAGCTGTAGCCTTCACCCCGGCGAGAAACGGTATAACTTCTGCCCGAGGCAGAATCGGAAGTGCCATAAAAAACAAACCGGCGGTCGCACGCACGACCGCCGGTTTTCTTGTTGTTTAAACAGCTAAAGAAAACGGAACTCTAGTTCGCGGCCCACCAGTCGGTCTTGGCGACCTTGACCGCCTTGACATACCCGGCGCGGATGGTGAAGTCGCCGAAGCGTTCGCCCTCTTTACGCTCGCGGGCGTATCGCTCGATGATCGGCTGAAGGACGGCGGCGATTTCTTCCTGCCGGACGTTCTCCTTATAGAGCTTGTTCATGCGCGAGCCGTCGAATCCGGCCCCGAGGTACAGGTTGTACTTGCCGGGGGAGCGGCCCACGAGACCGATCTCGCCCAGATAGGGGCGGGCGCAGCCGTTGGGGCAGCCCGTCATGCGGATGACAATGGCCTCATGCTCCAGCCCGGCCGCCTCGATCACGCCTTCCAGTTCGGTCACAAGGTCGGGCAGGTAGCGTTCGCTCTCGGCCAGGGCGAGGCCGCAGGTGGGCAGCGCCACGCAAGCCATCGAGTTGAGCCGGATGCCGGCTTGCTCGAAGCAGCGGTCGAGCTTGTACTCGGCCAGGATCTTTTCGATCTCGGGGCGCTTTTCCGGGCTGATCTTGCCGATGATGAGGTTCTGGTTCGCGGTCAGGCGGAAGTCCCCGTTATGGACCTGGGCGATCTCGCGCAGGGCGGTCTTCATCTTGATCTCGCGGTCGTCGCGAACGCGGCCGTTCTGGACGAAGAGGGTGAGGTTAAAGTTGCCGTTGGTGCCCTCGACCCAGCCATAGCGGTCGCCGGTGGACTCGAAGACGTAGGGACGCGCTTCGCCGAGCTTGATGCCGCTGCGGGCCTCGACTTCGCCCCGGAACCAGTCCAGCCCGCGGTCGTCAATGGTGTACTTGAGACGGGCGTGCTTGCGGTCGGAGCGATCGCCGAAATCGCGCTGTGTGGTCACGATAGCCTCGGCCACCGGGATGACGTCCTCGGGCTTGACGAAGCCGAGCACATCGCCCAGACGCGGGTAGGTGGCGTGGTTATTATGGGTCATGCCCATGCCGCCGCCGACGGTGAAGTTAAACCCGGCCAGCTTGCCCTCCTCGACAATGGCGATGAGCCCGAGGTCATGCGCGAAGACGTCCACGTCGTTGCTCGGCGGGATGGCCAGCACGATCTTGAACTTACGCGGCAGGTAGGTCTTGCCGTAAATGGGCTCCTCATCCGGCTCGCTGGAGACGGCCTTCTCGCCGTCGAGCCAAATCTCGTGGTAGGCGCTGGTCTTCGGGGTGAGGTGGTCGCTGAGCTGCTGGGCGATCTTGAGTGCCTCGGCGTGAATCTCCGACTGCTCGGGATTCGGGTTGCACATGACGTTGCGGTTCACGTCACCGCATGCGGCGATGGTGTCGAGCACGACCTTGTTGATCTCCTGGATGGAGCGCTTGAGGTTGCTCTTGATGATGCCGTGGAACTGGAAAGCCTGGCGGGTGGTGAGCTTGAGCGTGTGGTTGGCGTAGTCGTCGCTGAGCTTGTCCATGGCCAGCCATTGCTCGGGCGAGCAGACGCCACCGGGCACGCGCACGCGAACCATGAAGGAGTAGGCGCGCTCCAGCTTTTTGTTACGGCGCTCGCTACGCACGTCGCGGTCATCCTGCATGTAGATGCCGTGGAATTTCGTCAGCTGTGTGTCAGCTTCGGAAATCGCCCCGGTGGACAGGTCGGCAAGCCCTTCGAGGATGGTGCCGCGCAGGAAATTGCTGGCATCCTTCAAGTCCTCGTTCTTGGAAAGTTTTTTGGCGGTGGCGCTCATCTCAGTGCTTTTATTGGTTTATTGGGTAACTTACTTAACTTTATTTTCAATGCTTGGCAAGCGGATTTATCGCTTTTCGCGGGGCGGACGATCCGTTATCGGATAAACAAGGCGAAGGAAGCATGCCAGAACAGGAAAGATACCTTCAGGATTTTCAACGGTTGGAGCAAGCGAAAGCGTTCGCCTGCGTCCCGGTTTCAGGGTATCAGGTCGGGGCGCTCCTTGTCACCGAGGAGGGGCGGCTTTTCCCGGGCGCGAACCTGGAATTCCCCGGCTTGCCGCCAAACTACTGCGTCCACGCCGAACAGGCCGCTGCCGCCGCCGCGCTGCTGGCCGGCTGTCGCGAGTGGCGCCAGTTGCTCGTGAGCGCTGCTCCCTGCGGGCATTGCCGCCAGTTTCTGCGGGAGTTCGACCCCGGCTCGCTGCGTGTCCGTGTGGTCGAGAGCCCAACCATCGCCAGCGTGTCCACCTTGGGCAAACTCCTTCCTCAAGCCTTTGGGGCCGAGGCGTTTTTGCCCGATGCCAAAGGAGCCGACGACCAACTGCCCACCCCGGCCCCTGTGCCCGGCACGCCCGCAAGCGGTTCGCCTATAATCTCCAACTTGGAAAGCGCCGCCCGACAGGCTCTTGCCCGTAGCCACGCCCCCTACTCCGGCAACCGCGCCGTGGCCGTGCTGGCCGGGGGCGGAGTCTTGATTGCCGGGGCCAGTTTCGAAAACGCCGCTTACAACCCCGGCCTCGGCCCCATGCAGGCCGCGCTCTCGCAGTGGCGGCTGGCGGGACACGACTTCGCCGCCATCGAGCGTGTCTGGCTCGTCCAGAGCGACCCGTCGCGCGTCAGTTGGGAAGCCCAGTCGCGGGAAATCCTCGCCAGTGTGAGCGCCTCTCCATTGACGGCGAGCGTCCGTTGAGCCTGCATTTTAGTCCAAATCCACCGTAACAAGAGGCGGAGTCGGGGCGCCGCAAGCCGTCTTATTCCTCGCCCGTCAAGGTGAGCGCGGGGTGGAAGCTCAGGCGTTCGGCGGGCAGGCAACCAGCGGGATCGACCCAGGCGGCAAAGGCGATCATCGCGGCGTTGTCGCCGGTGTGGCGCTTGAGCGCGGGCAGCAGTGGCAGGCGTTCCTTTTCGGCCAGCGTCTCCATCGACTCGCGCAGGAGGGTGTTGTTGGCGACACCTCCGGAGAGCCCGAGACTGGCATATTTGCCCGCCCGCAACACGTGGCGCGTCTTGCGGATCAGTTGGTGGACTACGGCTTGCTGATAGGAGGCGCACAGGTCGTTAAAATCGAGCGCCAGTTGCGCGTCGTCCATTTTCTCCAGGCGGTAGCGCAGGGAAGTCTTCAGCCCCGAGAAGCTGAACCGCCAGTCGCGCGCCTCGGGAATCCCGGCGGGGAAATCAAAACGCTCCGGGTTCCCCCCGGTGGCGGCCTTCTCCATCAGCGGGCCGCCCGGGTAGTCCATCCCGAGGAGCTTCGCACCCTTGTCGAGGGCCTCGCCCGCGGCGTCATCCACCGTCTGCGCGAGGATGGTTATCTCCAGCGATTCGCTGATGCGAAAAAGCAGCGTATTGCCCCCCGAAGCCAGCAGCCCCAGGTGCGGCAGGCAGGCCGCCAGGCGTTGGCGGAAGCCCGTCGGGTCTTCGCTGTGCAACGGAATAAACGGGGAAAACGCGTGCCCGCGCAGGTGGTTGACACCGACCAGCGGGAGGGATTTGGCCAAGGCGAGTGACTTGGCCAACGACAGGCCGATGGCGAGGCAACCGGCCAGGCCAGGCCCGCAGGTGACAGCGATCCGCTCCACCTGCTCAAAGCCTTCCGCCCGCGACGCCTCACCCAGCAGCCAGCCAAAATTACCCAAATGTTCGCGGCTGGCCAGGTCGGGCACGACCCCGCCGTAGCGCTGGTGCAGGCTCACCTGGCTGTGCACCCATTCACCACACAGCCCCGCCGCCGGATCAAACAGCGCCAGCGCCGACTCGTCACACGAACTTTCCACTCCCAGCCACATATTCAGATCCGGGATTTAAGCGGCAAAACCCCGCCCCTTGAAAGGAAAAAGCGCCACGACCGGCGGACGAGTTTCTTTCGCGGAATAATGCGGGGTCCGGCTGGACCAGCTATCAGGGGCAGGAGCCTTTTTGGCTCCGCAGGGGCAGCGCCCCTCAATGTCCAGTGCGGTCACGCACTTGGGGGCGCAGAGCCCCCAAATTATGCAGCAAACTTCGGTAACGGGACACTAGCTGGCGTCAGCGGCGGCACGGTAAGCGAGCAGGCCGCGCAGTACTTCGCGGGCGCGTTCGATGGCCTGATCCGTCACCGGCGCAAAACCAAAGCGCGCCTCGAAGGCTTGCGGGTCCATCAAGCGCAGGTGCGAATACTGGAGCCGCTGTCCGAGGGCGGCGCGGGTCGAGACCGGAACCGCGATGTCGGGGATGACGCCCTCCTTATGGATCGTACGCCCGCTGGGCAGGTAGTACATGGCCGAGGTCAGGCGCAACCCGTCGCCGTTGGCGAACTCGTATACCCGCTGGACCGAGCCTTTGCCGAAGGATGTTTCCCCGATGATGACGGCCTTGCCCAAATCCTGCAGGGCACCGGCCACGATCTCCGAAGCGCTGGCGCTGGAAGCGTCAATCAGGATCGCCACCGGGTAATGCGCCTGGCGGGCCGTGCCCGTGGTGCGCTCCTCGTTGATGACGGTGCCATCCCGTCCGCGCGTAGTCACGATGAGGGTATCGTCGGGTAGAAATTCGCCCGCCACAGCGACGGCTTCCGTGAGCAGCCCGCCGGGGTTTCCACGCAGGTCGATGATGAGCGCCTGCATCCCCTGAAATTCCAACTGGCTGAGCGCGACCCGGAACTCGCTCCCGGTGTTGCGGCCAAAGCCCGAGATCCTCATAAAGCCGATACCGTCCGGACCGACCCCGACCTCCCGCACCGAGGGAAAATCAATCGCCTCCCGCCGAAAACTGAAATCCAGCTCGCGCCCCTCCGAAGGCCGGTAAACACTCAGCGCCACCGTCTCGCCCACCGGGCCGCGCAGGCGTTCGACCATTTCCGTCACACTCCAGCCCGCAGCATCCAGATCGCCCACGCGCACAATCTCGTCGCCGACCCGCAGCCCGGCGGCCAGCGCGGGACTTTTCTCAAACAGCCCGGCAATGGTCACCCGCGAGTCGATCCGCTCGACTTCGGCCCCGATCCCGGCGTAGTGCTGGTCGGTATGCACGGTAAAGTCCACGTAGTCGTCATGGTCCATGTAGCCGGAGTACTCGTCCAACCCGTGAATCATCTGCTTGAGCGCGGAGGTACTGAGGTCGTCGTAGCCGACCTTGTCCGTCTCCACATAGCTGTCGTTGGTCAGGAGCATGACCTGCCCGACGTGAAAAATATTGCGCCAGAAATCCAGGCTGAAAAGATCGCGCTGATGCGGTTGAAGCCAGACCAGCGACATAAAGATCAGCAACAACACCCCGGTTCCGAAAAAAACCAGCAGGTAAATCAGCCATTGTCGCGCGTACTTGATCATCACTTGTCCGTCCCGCGCACACTAGCCGCCTGCGTCCCGCCAGCCAGATAAAAAATGCCCGCACCGATTTTTGAAGCCCTCCGCCAAGCCGCCGATCCCGCCGGACACCTTTCCTATGCCGGGTTCACCCGGCTGGCACTTTACCACCCCGAACACGGCTACTACCACCGCCAACGCGAGCGCGTGGGCCGCAACGAGCAGAGCGACTTTTACACCGCCGCGAGCCTCGGCGGAGTCTTCGCCGACCTGCTGCTGGAGGCCATCGGCCAGCTCGCCCCCGCACCGCTGGAGAGTTTTTCTCTCGTCGAGTTGGGGGTCGAGGCAGGCCGGGGCACATTGGCCGGGCAGGCCGGGCGTTTCGCCTTCACCCACGAAATCGGCAGCGGCCAGAGCATGGATCTGCCTGAGCGCGCCATCGTCTTCGCCAACGAGTTGTTGGACGCCCAACCCTTTCACCGCTTTGGCTTCATCGAAGGCCAGTGGCGCGAGTACGGCGTCCTCGTCGGCCCCGACGGCCTGAGCGAAGTTCTCCTCCCCCGCCCCAGCGCCGAAGCTGAAGAATTTCTGGCCACGTTGCCCCCCTCCGGCGAGGGCTACCGGCTGGACATCTCGCTGGAGGCGGAAACGTTGCTGGCCCGGATCGCCCGGCAGGTCCGCAGCGGGTTGCTGGTGTTTTTCGACTACGGGCGCAGTTGGCCCGGCCTGCTGGAGGAGACCCCCGCCGGAAGCGCGCGCGCCTACCACCGCCACGAGGCAAGCACGGATCTGCTGGCCCGGCCCGGCGAACAGGACCTGACCTGCCATGTCTGCTGGGACCGGTTGGCCGACACGTTAACCGCCAACGCCTGGCCCGGCGCGAAGCTGGAGACCCAGGAAGCCTTCTTCGTCAAGCACGCCGCGCCCGCCATTGAGCGGATTATCACCGCGCCGGGGAACACCTTCGACCCGAAAAAGCAAACGCTCAAGGAACTGATCTACCCCGGGCACATGGGGCGGAAATTCCAGGTTATGTCCGTCTGTAAACCGGACGCTTGACCCCAGGGTGACCCGCAGAGACCGGCGTCCACCGGCCCCTCCCTCTGGCCAGACCGTCACCCGCCCTACATAAATCCCTGTATTAGCAGGGGTTAGCAGCCCTGAGACACGGTAAATTTCCTTTCAAAACGGGCGTAAACGAGCGATCCCCGTTGCATTATAAGACAAAGTGTCGCTTAATAAAGCGGCCTTAGAAAGGAAAACATGCACCGAGGCCGTCACCCCAAATCCCCCTCTAAGCACCCGGGTTTCTCCCTGGTGGAGGTGATGATTGGCATGTCAATTCTGGTCATCGTGGCGGCGGCCACCACCTCAGCGGTTTTTGTCAGCCGCATGCTGGCCGAGAGCAGTATTTATCAGAACACCTCTTTCACGGTCGCGCAGGGTTATGTCGAGCAGATCAAGAGTATCGAATACGTGCTGCTGACCAATGCGCTCGACAACTACGAAAGCCACAAGGGCACCGTCGGCGGCTGGGATGTCCTCAGCAGCGACGCCTACCAGACCAACAGCATCGCCGAAAAAGTCATGCTCGACACGCGCAGCATTGATTCCTCCGAATCCGGCGTGGCTTCCGAGACTGAGTTCGAGACCCGCGCCCCACTCTACATCGGGGCCTGGGTCGAGCGCAACGTCCTCATAGACATCCGTAACCCCGGCGAAAACAACCAACACGAACTGCTGATGCCGATGCGCTTCAAGGTCGAGATGACCAACCTCTCCGACACGACGGAAAACGTCGATGCGCTCGAAATCACACTGCTGTACTCCTACCAGACCAATATCCGCGGCGACAAACATTGGTATGACGGCGAACTGCGCTTCGTCCGCTGCAACGCCCCCACCTTCTGAGCACCCACGCCATGACACTCCTTGCCACAGTCCGCTCCCACCGTCGCACCCGCGCCTTTACGCTGACGGAGATGATGGTCACGGTCGGCGTGATCGGCCTGCTCATGGCCGGGCTGATGACCTTTTACCAGGACTCGCTCGTCACCATGTTCGAAAGCGAAAAGAAATCGCTCATCAACATGGACATGCGTTCGATCACCGAGGAAATGACCAAGGAGGCCCGCAACGCCAACCACTTCGTCATGTATGAGTCTTTTAATCAGGATTTCCGTAACGTCCCGGCCGATGCCCAGCAGAGTGACGAGTATTTCTACGACCCCAATGGCTGGTCCACGGATTACCTGTCCGGAGACGCCTCGGATGCCGGCGTCCCGGCGGAGAACGTCGATTCGGACTTCGACCCGGCCAGCTATTTCCGCAAGCGCGACGGCGAGTCCGGTGACTTCCTGCTCCTGATTACCTACGGTGACGACCTCTCCCCCTACGACACCGGCACCGGCACCCGCTACCCCGACGATGTCGATTACACCAAACCCGTGGTCAAGCTCGTGGGCTATTTCCGCTCCGTCGAAAACGCCTCCGCCCAGACCGGCCCGGTCCGCAAGTTCACTGTCTATCCCACCGGCAGCAATCGCTTCAAGCCCATTGAGGAGCTTATCCCCCGCCCCGAACTGGCCTCCACCTTTCCCGTCGTCATCGAGCTTTCCAAGGGTCTGGCTAACCAGCGACTCTTTTACAACTTCCGGGACACCAGCATCATGGTCAACGGACAGATCATCCACGGCTCCAATGCCAAGCGCGTGACCGACACCTACAACTTCACCATATCACCCAGGGGGTAACCCATGAAGACACGACCCGCATCCTCCCAGCAGCCCCGCACTTCCCTTTCCCATCGGCTGCGCACACGCAAGGGCTCCATGATTATGATCGCCCTGCTCCTGACCGCCGGCGTATCCATGATCCTCGGCTCTGTGCTCGACTTCGGCATGACCGAAAAGAAAAACAACAGCCGCCACATCCTCCACCAGGAGGCCAAGAACGCCGCTGAATCCTTCGTCGAGTATGGCTTCGCCGACCTCATGGATCGCTTCCGCACCAAGAGTGCTGTCGGCCTGGTCAGAAATTCGCTCGCCTCGGACCCGGTGACGATCCCCGCCTCGGCCACCAGCTTCTACAACGGCTCCAATATCGACCTGTCCAAGTGCGAACTGGTCGTGGGCGAAATCCCCGACGCCGCCACTGAAGTTTATATCGACCCCACCGACCCGAGCAACGAATACGACCCCCTCAAAGGCAAGCGCGCCTACGTCCGCCGCATCGAAGTCCTCGGTAAGGCCGTCGCCACCACCAGCCGCAACAACGGCATGAGCATGGAGGCCTACGCCCGCGAAGTGCTCGAAGTACGCGACTCCCCGCTGTTCGCCCACGCGATTTTCTACAACATGGACCTGGAGCTTCACCCCGGCCCCCAGATGAATATTTACGGCCCCGTCCACACCAACAAGGACTTCTGGGTCGAGTCCACCAACGGGCTCAAGTTCTACGAGACCGTCAGTTGCGCCGGACGCATCCTGCACGGCTACAAGCTCTCCAGCATGTACCCCAGCGGTGCCCTCAAAAGCCAGAACGACCACACCCAGCAGGCTTCCGTCCAGATCGTCAACTCGCAGGGCGCCTTCAAGGACATGTACATCGGCGGCAGCAAGAGCACCGACGCCGCCTGGCTCGACCACCGCGACAAAGACTGGCGCTCCGCCGCTTCCCAGCGCTGGGACGGCTATGTCCAGGACACCGCCCACGGCGTCCCCGTGCTCAACCCCGTCGGGATCGCCGACTACGTCCCGCTCGACCAGTCTGTACTGGAGGGAGCCATCCTCAACCCCGGTGACCCTGACAGCCGCATCAATGTGATCGAAAACCACGCCTACGCCCTGATCGAGCCGGTCCTCTCCGAACGTCACCCCAACTACAAGGGAGACGCCGTACGTCAGGAAAAGTATGCCTACAAGGCCGGACTCATCCTGAGGCTTGAGCGCACCGGCGATGTTCTCAACCCCTACTACCCGACGGGCACTTACACCAACAGCAGCGCGAACGAGAGCTTCCCGGTCCGCCGTAACCTTTACCACGTCAAAGCCTACAAGTACGAGCGCAACAGCGATGGCGACCCCATCATCGGCACGGACGGCTACCCCATCATGTATGAGGTCCGCCTGCCAAAGGGCCTCGTCGGTGCCGCCGACCGCGCCACCATGCGCGAGATCGACAAGGACGGCGAACTGGACCTCTACTACACCCAGGACGAAAAAGACGACGACGCCCTCGTCGGCACAACCACCATAAGCTACACATGGGTGAACGGCCGCCGGGTCGCGGTGGAATCCGATCCCCACGAAAAGACCAACAACTACAACCCGCTCTCCAGCGACGTGCTGGGCGGTATGTACGACCACCGCGAAGACAAACCGCTCGACATGCTCAGCATCAACGTGGAGCGCCTCTGCGAACTGGTTGACAACACCAACTCCAGGTACAACCCCGACGAATGGAAGGACCACTACGGCCCCGGGGCCGTGCCGACCGCCATCTATAACCCCTCCGCGGACTGGAACGGCATCATTTACGTGCAGTTCCCGGTTGACACCCAGGTGAACGGCGGCAGCTCCGCACGCGACGTGAACTTCGCCGCCAGCGGCGCCCGCGCCCGCTACGACAATATCGTCTCCGGCACGGACAAGTTTGTCGCCCTTCAGGTCATCAGCGCCTCGAAGTTCCCGAGCCCGACCTACGCGGAGGAAAAAGGCCTGACCATCGCCACCAACGGCCCGCTCTACACTATCGGCAATATCAACGCCAATGGACGCGCCCATACCAACGACGCCAACCTGCCCGACGACAGCAGCGAGCCTCCCGGCTCCTTCGCCTCGGACACGCTCACCGTGCTCTCCAACCGCTGGTACCCCGACAGCGCGAACAACCGCAAGTACAGCAACCGCAACAGCACCAGCAACCGCACAGCCAGCTACACTGAATTCTCCGCTGCCATCCTGACCGGCCTCAAGCCCACCATCCCGCAGAACTCGCCTAACATCCCCCCGCGCGGAGCCATCAGCGGCGGGGCACATAACTTCCCGCGTTTCCTGGAAAACTGGAATGGCGAGCTTACCATCCGCGGCTCCCTTGTCGCTCTCTTCGAAAGCGAAGTCCACACCCTCGCCATGCCCAACGACAGTGGTAACTACTACGACCCGCCCGACCGCGACTGGGGTTTTAATGAAAACTTCCGCAACGGCAACTACCCGCCCGGCACGCCAAACACCCGGACTTACCGGCGCGTCTCTCTCCAGGACATCCCCGAAAACTCCAAGGGTAAAAGCTCCGACCCGGACTACCAGGAGGGTTACGTTCAGGCCAAGGCCCGCATCCAGGGAAGCTCAAGCTAGGGCCTCTTCAGGCCCTGACTTCTAACAGAAAGAAGTGCTCCGCCCCACATCCATGTTTAAACGCCTGCGTCTGACACTCCTCGCCCTGAGCGTGACAGCCCTGTCCGTCCACGCCCAAAAGCAACCCCCCGGAGCCCCGCCCGAAGAACCGCCCTACGAAGGGCCGGTCATCACACGCCCGAATGCCGCGCCCTTGCCGGTCAACTTCAGGCTCGCCCCCTACAGGTTCGACGGCTACGAGCGCACGCGCTCGGAGTTGAGTTGCTCCCTGTTCTCCGCGCACACGCTTGCCCCACAGAACTGGGCGCAGACTTCCCTGCCCGGCGCTTCGCTCGTCTTTCAAGGCACTTACTACCCGGACGTAAAATGGGCTTTCAACATCTGGTCCCCCGAGAGCTTCTTGCCCAACCTGAGCAAGACCACCATGACCGCCTACGCCGAGGGGATAAAAAAAACCTATCCCGAACTGGTCGAAGTCCTCAACTACGACTCCGACTACCGCTCGGTCGGCATCGGTGCGGTCTTCAACCGCGACCCGCGCACGCTCATTTACCAGATCACCAGCCCTGAAAACGGCAAGCTCACCCTGCGCTACGACACCTTCGTTCTCTTCAAGGACCACCTGCTGGAGTTTTCCCTCTGGGGCCCACCGGATGAGGTCAAGCAAATGCTGGGCTGGTTCTCCGTCTTTCCTGACAATCTCTCGCTCACCACTGCCGACGAAGACTACGCCGAGGAAATTAGTCGTGCTTACACCGATCCTCCCCCCGAGGACGCCCCGAAGGAAGACAAGGCCAGCACCCGTAAATGACACCGGGAAACCGGAACCGCCTGCTCCTCGCCCCCGCGTAATACCGCTTTAATAAAGCAATAAAAAGTTTTTGGGGAGAGCGCGAGAGGGTGTTTTTTTCAAAAAAACACCCTCTCGCATAAACATCAAAGTGCCAGAGAACCGACTTTACTCGATGTTCTGAGCCTGCTCGCGAATACGCTCCAGCTCGTTCTTGCAGTCGATCACGAGACGGGTCAGTTCAAGCTGGTTGGCCTTGCTGCCGGAGGTGTTGACCTCGCGGTGGATTTCCTGGCAGAGAAAGTCCATCTTCCGCCCGATGGCGCCGTCTTCATCCAGTGTGGACTTAAACTGCTCCAGGTGACTGGAGAGGCGGGTCAACTCCTCGGCGATGTCCGCCCGGTCGGCAAAAAGCGCGATCTCCTTGAGCACGCGCTCGTCGTCGAGTTCGAGTTCAAGCCCGGCCTTCTGCAAGCGGGCGAAAAGCTGCTCGCGATAGGTGGGGACGGCATCGGCCACCGTTTCGCGCATCTTGACCACCTGCCCTTCGAGGAACGCCAGACGCTCCAGCAGGTCCTTTTTCAACGCCTCGCCCTCACTCGCGCGCATGGCGGCAAAACCTTCGAGCGCCTGCTTGAGCGCCCCCATCACGAGCGGCTGGGCCACCTCGGCCTCTGGCAGCGTGGAGCCGGTGTCGAGACTGTTGATCACGCGCAGGAGCAGGTCACCGTCCGGGGCGATGGTCATGCCGTGCTCGTGGGCAAAGGACTCCAGCCGCCGCACAGTGGCGAGGACTTTTTCGTCGTCCCAATCCAGCCCGGCTCCGTGCCCGACCTTGCGCACCTGCACATAGACCGAGACCTTGCCCCGCAGCGCAACGCCGCGCACGGCTTCGTTCACATCCCGTTCCAGCGACTGCCATTCGCGCGGCAGCGAGACGCCGACTTCGAGCGACTTGCGGTTGACGGAGGACACCTCCACGGTGATCTCCACGTGCTCACTGCGCGCTTCTCCGCGCCCGAATCCGGTCATCGACTGCATGAGCGAGAGCGTAGTGGATGTAAGGGCTCGGGTGGAAGTTAAAAACAGGATGCATGCGCACACATCTTGAGCGAGCTGCGCCTACCTCCACGAAGCCACCGGGCCAACCAGCCACCGACTCGCGAGCCGAAGGAGCAGAGGGCTATGCCTTCTCTTCCATCAGGCGCATGACTTCCTGCACATCCTTGTCGCCGCGTCCGGAGAGGTTCACGACGAGAATCTGGTCCGGCGACATTTGCGGAGCGCGCTTGAGAGCGTAGGCGACGGCGTGGGTGCTCTCCAGCGCGGGGATGATCCCCTCCGTGCGGCTGAGCGTTTCAAAGGCCTTCATGACTTCTTCATCCGTGGCATAGCCGTAGTGGATGCGTCCGCGATCCCGGTAGAAGGCGTGCTCGGGACCGATGGCCGCATAGTCCAACCCGGCGGAAACCGAATGGGTCAGGTTGATCTGGCCGTCGTCGTTTTGCAGGATATAGGTCTTGCTGCCTTGCAGAATGCCGACGCGCCCGCCCTCGAAACGAGCCGCGTGCTGGCCGGGCTTGATCCCGTGGCCACCGGCTTCCACGCCGACCAGGCGCACGTCGAGGTCTTCCAGGAACTCGTAAAATAGCCCGATGCAATTGCTCCCGCCACCGACGCAGGCGCAAAGCTCATCCGGCAGGCGGCCTTCGGCCTCCAGTATCTGGCGACGCACTTCCTCGCCAATCACCTTGTGAAAGTCGCGCACCATCATCGGAAAGGGGTGCGAACCGAGAGCCGAGCCCAGAATGTAGTGGGTGTCACCGACGCTGGCCACCCAGTCACGCATGGCCTCGTTGACGGCGTCCTTGAGCGTCTTCTGGCCGGACTCGACCGAGCGGACTTCGGCCCCCATCAGGCGCATGCGAAAGACATTGAGAGCCTGACGGCGCATGTCCTCCGCGCCCATGTAAATCACGCACTCCAGCCCAAAGCGTGCACAGACCGCCGCCGTGGCCACGCCGTGCTGCCCGGCCCCGGTCTCGGCGATGATGCGCTTCTTGCCCATGCGGCGGGCAAGCAGCGCCTGGCCGATACAGTTGTTGACCTTGTGTGCCCCCGTGTGCAGCCCGTCCTCGCGCTTGAGGTAGATCTTTGCCCCGCCGCAGCTCTCGGTCAGGCGCTCGGCGAAGTAGAGTTCGGTCGGGCGGCCGGCATACTGTCGCAGGAAATAGTCCAGATCGGCCTGAAAGGCGGGGTCGTTTTTCGCCTGCCTGTAAGCCTCAGTCAGCTCGAAGAGCGCGGTCATGAGCGTCTCGGGCACGTACATGCCGCCGTAGTCGCCAAAGTGGCCGCCGGTATCCGGCAACGAGGTACGATCAAGGGTTTCGGGTGCTGAATTCTGGGCCATGACAGGAAAATGTTTCAGGTAAAAAGGGTCACGTTACGTACTCGCCAGCGGTTTGGCAAGCGGGTTACTCCCACGCGCAAGCAGGCAACCCGTCCGCCCAACCCTCAAACCGTTTACGTGTGCTTTACAGTGATGAGCGTAAGGTCGTCGGCGAAGCTGGCCTGCCCGGTGTAACGCTCGACCGTGGAGACGATCCCGCTGTTGATCTGTTTCGCGGGGCGGTCACGCAGCACGCGCACGCACTCGGCCAGCCGGTTCGAGGCGAACTCCGTCCCCTCGTCGTCGATGGACTCCGTCACCCCGTCGGTGTAAAACACCGCGATGTCCCCGCGCTTGAAGGGCACCGTGCGGTCCTCGATCACGTAGTCGAAAATGTCAGGCGGCACCATGCCCAGCGCCATGCCTTCCGAGCCGACGAAGTTCAGCTCCGGCTTGGCTTCGGAACCGGAGTGCGTGCAGATCAGCGGCAGCTCGTGACCGGCACGGGCCAGGGTAAGCGTGTCTCTGGCTGTGTCGATGATCGCGTAAATGATCGTGATGAACATGTCGCGCCGGATTTCCTCGGACATCTCACGGTTCATGGCCTTGAGGACTTCGGAGGGGCTGCGGAAGGCCTGCGCGAAGTGCCGCAGGTTTGTCTGGCAAATCGTCATCAGCAGCGAGGCCGGAACGCCCTTGCCCGACACGTCCGCGATAGCCAACCCCACGCGACTCTCGTCGAGCTTGATCACGTTGTAGAGGTCGCCGCCGATCTTCTGCGCCGGGCGGTAATAGGCATCAATCTCCAGCGCCGGATTATCCGGAAAGGTCTGCGGCAGGATCATCCCCTGGATGCTGCTGGCCACGGAAATGTCGAGGTCGAGCTTGCTCTTCTCGATCTGCATTTCCATCAGGTCGGAGTTGTGAATGGCCATCGCGGCCTGCTCTGCCAGCGACTGCACGAGCGAAAAGTCCGCCTCGTTAAAGGCCAGGCCGTCGGCGGGGTTCGCCACCGCCAGCACGCCGAGAATCTTCGAGCGGAAGGCGATGGGCGCGACCACCAGCGAGCGCACCTTCAGCGCCGGGTCCTCGTGCTGAATGACGCGCGGGTCGCTCCCGGCATCCTCAATCAAAACGGCCTTGCCCGTGCGGGCAACCGAGCCGATCAGCCCTTCGCCCATTTCAAAAACCTCGGACTTGAGAATCTGCTCGATGAACTTCGAGCGCGTGGCCAGCCGGTCGCGCGACTTCTGCGGTAAGGGGTGCTGCGGCGGAAACAGGCCCTCCACCGCGATGCCGCGCAGCTTGTCCTTGCCAGTGCGCTCGAAGATGCACGCGCTGAGCGCGCCGGTGCTCAGGATTGAGGCATGCACGATATGCTGGAAAAGCTCCTCACGCCCCACCCCCGCACCAATGGCCTCGACCAGGTTGTGCATGAACTCGACCACAATCTGCTTCTCCTGATGGACGAGCTGCTTTTCCTCGTCGAGCTGGACGTTTCTGCGCCGCTGACGGATATAGAAGAGCCAACCGACAAACGCGCCGACAAAAAGCCCTACCCCGAAAGACAACAGCAACCAGATCATAACCAACTCAACATGAGTAAGAACCCCGGCTTCTGCAATCCCTGTTATCCGTTATTCGAGGGGCATTGACCCAATTTCCGCCTACCGACCCTCAATCCGTAGAACCGGAAAGGCCGGTAAGTAAGACCGGAGACATCTCCTTCCTTACTTACCGGCCTCCCTGTTAAATCTCTAAGTATCAAATGGGGCAGATGTGGTCTTACTCGCTGTCGGCTTCCTTGTCCTTCTCGACCTGGAGCCGCAGGTAGGCGAGCACATCCTGGAATTTCTTCAGGTTACCCTTGTCCGCCTCCACGAGGTGCTCGTGCGCGCGCAGCATGCTCTCGGCCGAGGCATGGGGAGGGCCGTCCGTGGTTGTGGCCACGGTCTGCGCCCGGTCCACATCGAAGCTCAGGCTGCGCCCGTCGGCGTCCACCTCCAGGATGCGGTGCAGGCCAAGGTTGCGGACGAGTTCGAGGTTGCGCTCGCCGAGCCGGACCAGCGTGAGCTTGCCCGGCGGCTTCTGCTTGCGGAAGTCCATCGCGGCTCCGGCCAGGATGCCGAGAAAGGTGCTGTCCATCGCCGTGCACCCGGCGAAGTCCACCACGACGTGCGTGCGCCCCTCTGCCAGCATGTGCTTGAAGAAGTCACTAACAGGCGCACAGTTAAGGTAACTGGCCCGGCCCTGTATACGCAACAGGGCCGGGTCGGAATAACCATCGACAAGAAAAACAGGTGTGTCGTTATCTGCCATACCGCCCAGGTTAAGCAGGGAGTGCATACTCCCTTATCGGCATTAGATGAGGTTCCTTAAAACGTAGGGAAGGATACCGCCGTGCCGGTAGTACTCGACCTCGATGGCCGTGTCGATACGCAGCTTCAGCGTGGCCGTCGAGGCGGAACCGTCGGCCTTGGTGATCTCCAGCGTCACGTCCTGACCGGGCTTCATGTCCTCGCCGATGGCCAGCGAGAAGGTCTCCGTGCCGTCGAGCCCGAGGGTGTCAATGCCCTCGCCCTCCTTGAAGCACAGGGGCATGACGCCCATGCCGATCAGGTTGCTGCGGTGGATACGCTCAAAGGACTTGGCCACCACAGCGCGCACGCCCAGCAGCGCGGTGCCCTTGGCCGCCCAGTCGCGGGAGCTGCCCATCCCGTAGTCCACGCCGCCGAAGACGATCAGCGGGGTTTTCCGCTTCTTGTATTCTTGGCAGGCATCGAAAATCGTGGTCACTTCGCCCTCGGGCTGGAGCTTGGTGAAGCCGCCTTCCTTGCCGTCGGCCATGCGGTTCTTGATTCGCACGTTGGCGAAGGTGCCGCGGGTCATGATCCGGTCGTTACCGCGACGCGATCCGTAGGAGTTGAAATCCTTCGGCTCGACACCCTTTTCCACCAGGTAGCGACCAGCGGGGGTTTCGGGCTTGAAGGAACCGGCGGGAGAAATGTGGTCCGTGGTCACGGAGTCGCCAAGCAGCGCCAGCGGACGCATGTTGGTCAACGGCGCGATCTTGCCCGGCTCGGTCGTGAAGCCCTCGAAGAACGGCGGGAGCTGGATGTAGGTCGAGTCTCCGTTCCATTTGTAAACGTCGCCCTCGGTGATCGGGATGGCGTTCCACTCGGGATTGGCCTCGTTGATGGTCGAGTACTTCTCGCGGAACATCTCGGGCTTGAGGCCCTTGAGGATGTTTTCCTGGATTTCCTCGTGGCTGGGCCAGAGGTCTTTCAGGTAAACGTCCTGGCCGTCCTTGCCCTTGCCGAGGGGTTCCTCGTCGAGGTTGATGTTGACCGTCCCGGCCAGCGCGAAGGCCACCACCAGCGGCGGCGACATGAGGAAATTCGCCTTGATCGAACCGTGCACGCGGGCCTCGAAGTTGCGGTTGCCCGAAAGCACGCTGGCCGCCACGAGGTCGCCCTCGGTGATGGCTTCTTCAATCGCCGGGTCGAGCGGGCCGGAGTTGCCGATGCAGGTCGTGCAGCCGTAGCCCACGAGGTTGAACCCGAGCTGGTCGAGGTAGGGCTGGAGGCCCGTCTCGTTCAGATAGTCGGTGACCACGCGCGAGCCGGGAGCCAGGCTGCACTTGACCGTCGAGTCAACGGTCAGGCCCGCCTCGACCGCCTTCTTCGCCAGCAGGCCGGCGGCCAGCATGACGGAGGGGTTCGAGGTGTTCGTGCAGCTCGTGATGGCCGCGATCAGGACGGAGCCGTGCCCGATGTCGGGAAGCATCTCGGTCGCGGTCGGCGCGCCACCGTCATCCTGCCAGCGAGCCTCGGCGCGGGCGGCCTTGACGGTCGCGCGGCGGTCGAAGTCCTCCGGCTTGACGCCGAAGCCACCTTCGGCGGCGGGCTTTTCGAGCAGCGACTGGAAAGTGTTCTTGAGCTTGGGCATATCGATCCGGTCCTGCGGACGGCGGGGGCCGGCCACGGACGGGACGATGCTCTCAAGGTCGAGGTCGAGCACCTTGGTGTAGGTGACATCGCCCTTCTTCGGGATGCCGAACATGCCCTGGGCCTCGTAGTAAGCCTTGACCAGTTCGATCTGTTCCTCGGTGCGGCCAGTGGCGCGCAGGTAGTCGAGGGACTTTTCATCAACCGGGAAGAAGCCCATCGTCGCGCCGTACTCGGGGGCCATGTTGGCGATGGTGGCGCGGTCGGCCAGGGTCAGGGCGGCAGCGCCTTCCCCGTGGAACTCGACGAACTTGCCCACCACCTTTTCGGCGCGGAGCATTTCGGTGATGCGCAGGGTCAGGTCGGTCGCGGTGACGCCTTCCTTGAGCTTGCCGGTCAGGTTGACGCCGATGACTTCCGGCGTCTGGAAAGCGATGGGCTGGCCGAGCATCCCGGCTTCGGCCTCGATGCCGCCCACACCCCAGCCCACGATCCCGATACCGTTGATCATGGTGGTGTGCGAGTCGGTCCCGACAAGGGTGTCGGGGTAAAGAATGGTTTCGCCGTCCACCTGTTTCTGGAAGACCACGCGGGCGAGGTACTCCAGGTTGACCTGGTGGATGATGCCGATGGCGGGCGGGACGACCGAGAAGGTCTCGAAGGCCTGCTGCCCCCACTTGAGGAACTCGTAGCGCTCGCGGTTGCGCTCGAACTCGATCTTGAGGTTGTCCTTGAAGGCGTTGACGGTCCCGGCGCGGTCCACTTGCACGGAGTGGTCAACCACGAGGTCAACCGGCACGAGCGGCTCGATCAGGCCCGGGTCCTTGTTCAGATCGGCCACAGCGTCGCGCATGGCGGCGAGATCGACCAGCAGCGGCACCCCGGTAAAGTCCTGCAAAACGATCCGCGAGACGATAAAGGGGATTTCGTTTTCGGAGGGTTGAGTGGCGTTCCAGGTGGCGAGGCGCTTGACATCGGCCTCGTCCACCCCGGCCTGTCCGCAGTTGCGCAGGAGGGACTCCAGCACGATGCGGATGCTCACGGGCAGCTTTTTAATGTCACCCAATCCGGCCTCTTCGAGGCTCGAGAGCGCGTAATAGACCCCGGCCTTTTTGCCGGCGACCATGAGTTCCTTGCGGGCGTTGAACGGATCGTTGGATGCAGTCATTTTCCAGAATTCAAGTCATGTTTTAATCCAGAGAGCCTTCGGCGGAGCCGGAAACCAGAGACCGCCCTTATTTCAGGGCGGCCTTGACCTCGTCGAAGGGAGGTAAATCGTGCGGGTCTTCGCTGGACCAGCTAAAGGTGACGGTGCCGTCCTTGTCCACCACGAAGGCCGAGCGCTTGGCCACGCCCTTGAGCCCGAGCAGGTCGGAATAGAGCACGTCATAGGCGGTGGCGACTTCCTTGTTAAAGTCGCTCAGCAGGGTGACGCTGATCTTGTTCGCCTTGGCCCAGCCCTCCTGCGCGAACGGGCTGTCCACGCTGATACCGTACACGGCGGCGTCGAGCTTTTCGTACTCGTCCATCCCGGCGGAGATGCTGCACATCTCGTTTTGGCAGACGCTGGTGAAGGCGAAGGGGAAAAAGAGCAGCACGGTCTTTTTCTTGCCGAAGTTGTCGCTGAGAGTAACTTCCTTCAGGCCGTCGGCCGTCTTCGTGTTCAGAGTGAAGTCAGGAGCTTTAGAGCCTTTCGCAAGAGCCATAGATATAAGGTGTTGAAGTTAGAAAAGGGTGAACGGGCAAGCTACGCCGCCCCTTGGGGCAGTGCAAGCACAACCTCGTGTATTCACGTGGTTTCGACCGGGGAACAGTATGGTGCTGAGAATGTTGCACCATTCACGCCAGCAAGTCCAGTGCCGTCCACCTGCTAAAAGCGAAATAGGAATAGTTCTCAACAAGCCCGTCCATCCCGTCGCGTCTCCTCACCCGCGGTTACGGGCAGCCAGCCGCCGCTGGGGATTGTCCGCGAAAAACGCCGCCACCGCCACAGCCGCACAGCAAGCGCCGTAGAGCCACGTCACCGGCGAGTAACTTCCCGCCAGTTCCTCGGAAACACTCCACAGCAACGGCGCGATCGCGCTGCAAATCACCATCGTCAACATGACCCAGCCGCTGACCGCGCCCAGGTGCTGCCGCCCGAAGAAGCGCGGATAGACCACGGCCATCAGCGTCCCGAAAAACGACGACGAAAGCCCGCCCCCGGCCACATAAACGACCACGCCCCAGCCATACGAGAGGTGCAGCAGTCCAAAAGCCGCCAGCGTCATGCTCGCCCCCATCACCACGAGCAAGGGCTTGAGGCGCATTCTCCCCGTCAGCCAGCCGATGACGAACCCGGAGGGAATACTCACGCAGGTCATCCACAGGTAGAGCCGGAAAAAATTCGACGGCTCGCGACCCATTTCCCTAGCGATGTCCACAGCGTGGAAATTCACCGCGGTCATGAAAACCGAAATCAGGCTGAAAGCCGCCGTAAAGACCCAGAACGAGTAGGTGCGGATCGCCTCGCGCGCGGTAAACTCGTAGTGGATATTGAACTCCGGATCCGTCGGACCAGTCGGCTCCGGCGGGGGCGGTTCGCCATCCATGACCAGGCCGCACTCCTCGGGGTTGTCGCGATAGAACAGCCAACACAACCCGGAAACGACAAAAATCAGCACCAGTCCCATGAGCACCCAGGCCTCCCGCCAGCCCAGCCAACTGACCGCGCCGTACAAACCCAGCGGCGCGGCGGCAAAGCAGACCCCACCCACGCTCCCGGCAATGGCACTGGCCAGCCCGCGCTTGCGGTTGAACCACTTGCCCAGCATGGCGCGGGAAGTCATCGCCACCACGCCCTGCCCCAGAAACCGGATCAGGAAAAAGCCGAACATGACCACCGCCAGTGCCAGGTACGGCAGTGGCTCCTCCCCCGGCTTGAGCCAATGGTAGATGGCCGAGCACGAAGCCATATAAAAGAGGCTCAGCCCCAGGCCGATTTCAACCAGCGTCCCGGTCAAGCGGGCTCCAAAGCGGTCGAAAAACCGCCCGATCCGGGGCAGAATCAAGCCGCTGGCCACCGTTCCACCCAGATAGGCGATACTCAGTTGCAGGCGCGTCAGGTCGAGATTGGCCAGGAGGTCTTCGGTAAACGGCCCCACCCCGGCGGTCTGCCCAGGCATGCTTGAGACCATCCCCATGACCGAAGCACCGACCACGACCCACCCGTAAAAGAACGGTATCCGGTCCGGCCGGAACGGCACGTCCGGTCGCATCCATTTTCCCCTGGCACTCCCCATAACACGCCAGCGTGGAGCATTAAAACGCCCGCGCCAAGCGCCGAATGCGCTTCCTCCCGCGAGCGCCGTTGCCAGGAGTGCCAGACGGGCGGACTTGACGCTTTTACCGCGTGTGATTAAAGCCTAAGCTCGCAACAAGCCGCCCCCCTGCCTCCGTCGTATTCCTGCCCACAGCCATGAAGCCTTCCTACGAAACCGGATCATTGAGCTTTGAAGAACTCATGCAGGCGCTGGCCGAAGACGAACCGCACCGCAGACTCGTCCTGTGGATCTGCCGCCAGAACGACTTCCAGCGCCGCTCCCTCATCCGCACTCAACTCCACGAGATGCGCCTCAAATGCGCCCCGGCAGCCCTCATCGCGCTGGTCGAGGCCCTTGAGAACCCGGATTTCGCGCGCCGGGCCGCCGATTTCCTGGCCGACGGCGGCCACTGAACCGCCTCCACAGGCCGGGGACGTGTTTTTCCCCTTGTCGGAAGCCCCCGCGACGGGCTTAATCGGCCCCACATACTCTAAATTTACTCCCCATGAGCAGGTTGGACATTCTGAAAACAAACGCCGAGAGCATCATCGGCGACGAGGACATGATGGAGCGCATCCGCGCCGGCAAAAAGCTGAAGATCAAGCTCGGCGTCGATCCCACGCGCCCCGACCTGACCTTCGGGCACATGGTCGTCTTCAACAAGATGAAGCAGTTCCAGGCCATGGGACACGAGTGCATCCTGCTCATCGGCGACTACACCGCCACCATCGGCGACCCCTCCGGCCGCTCCGAGACCCGCCCCGTCCTCACCGACGAGGAAGTCCAGCAAAATTCCGAGACCTACCTCGACCAGGCGTTCCAGATCCTCGACGAGAACAAGACCACCGTGCGCTACAACAGCGAGTGGTTCCGCAAGATGGACTTTTCCGACGCGCTCAGCCTGACCCGGCAGATGACCGTCGCCCGCATGCTTGAGCGCGACGACTTCGCCAAGCGCTACGCCTCCCGCACGCCCATTTCCATCGTCGAATTTCTCTACCCGCTGATCCAGGGCTACGACTCGGTCATGCTGCAGGCCGACGTGGAGCTCGGCGGCTCCGACCAGCTCTTTAACATGCTCGTCGGACGCGCCCTCCAGAAAAACGCCGGACAGCCGGAGCAGACCGTCATCACCATGCCGCTGCTGGTCGGCCTCGACGGGGTGAAAAAGATGTCCAAAAGCCTGGGCAACTACATCACCTTCAACGACTCGGCCAAGGACATGTTCGGCAAGATCATGTCGATCAACGACGAGACCATGTGGGACTACTACCGCCTGCTGCTCGAAGTGGACGGCGAAGCCCTCAAGCGCCACAAGCTGGAGCACCCGATGGAGGCCAAAAAGCACCTCGCCGTGTCCCTGACCGCGATGTTCCACTCGCTCGACGCCGCCAACCATGAGCGCCAGCAGTTCGAGCAGGTCTTCTCCCGCAACAAGCTGCCCGACGACATGCCGGTCTTCTCCTGGCGCGAGATCGCCGGAGAGGAAAACCAGCTCGCGCTGACCGAAGTCCTTTCCCGCACCAAACTTTTCCCCAGCAAGAAGGAAGTCCGCCGCCTCATCGAACAGGGCGCGGTCAAACTCAACGAGGAAAAAGCCGACGACCCCTTCCAGCCCATCGAAAAGCCTGAACAGGAACACATCCTCCAGGCCGGTAAACGTATATTTGTCAAGATCGTGGCGTAAAATCAAACCGAACTTGACGGGAACCATTCTCAAAACTACTTTTCAATACGCCAAAATCTGCTAAACTATTAGCGAGGCAATCATGGGAGAGAAAATTAAATCAATCCTTGAAGGAGTCGGTACATTGTACGACTTTGTTCCTTATGAATCAAAAGCGGTGAGAGAAGAGACCCCGATGGGATATCTTCACACAGCATTTGAATACATTGGTCATGGCCTCAAGACTTCAGAGACAGAAACAGAAAGAACGAGAAAAGGAAGAGCTGAACAGCTTGAACTTATCTCAGACTGCTGAAATCAAGCAGGTAAAACAGCGTCTTTCAAATATTGAGGCTGGCTTAGTTAAAATACAACAAACTAAGCTCACATTACACAGTGGCCCACTCCCGCCTCCTGAGCAAACAGAGGCATACGAAAGGATGCACCCTGGATTTATTGATCGGTCACTTAAGATGGCTGAGAGAGAACAGGAGCTTCAACATCGCCACATAAAAAGGGGTCAAGTCTTTGAGTTTATCGACAAAATCACGATAAAGTCCATAGGTGGTGTCATCGTTTTGGCGCTCGTAGGATTCGGGATATACTTTGTTTTCGACGGAAAAGAAAAAACAGGCTTATTCACCTTAATTACCGGAGCATTGGTCCCTATTATTGCCGCAGTGTTAAAAATCGGGATGTCATCTGAGAGAAAGAAGCCACAGTAGCATACAAAAAATGGATCCCCACACAGAGGGGTAGCCGCCTTTCTGGCGGCGTAGGGGCGGAGCCCCTCAGTGCCAGCGGGTGCAACCCGTCAGCGCCATTCGTGTTTGGGGTAGCGGCCGCGGAGTTCTTTTTTTACGCCCTCGTAGGAAGTGGTCCAAAAGGCGTCGAGGTCGGTCGTGAGCTGGGCGGGACGGCCATTGGGGGCTAGTAGTTCAACCACCAGCGGGTAGCGTCCGGCGCAGATGGTGAGCTGCTTGTGTGGGGTGTCGTAAAAGTCCTGCAACTTGCTCGAAATGATCGCCCGCCCGTCCTCGTAGCGGATATTGACGGCCCGGCGGCGGCGCGGCAGCTCAATGCTCTCGGGGACGAGCGTCTCCAGCGCGGCGCGCTGCTCCTGCGTCAGCCAGTCGTAAACGTAACGATGAGCCTGAACCTCACGCAGTTCCTTCGCGCTGACGAAGCCGTGGCAAATCTGCTCCAGGATCATCAGGCGGCCTTCATCGTCGAGCGGCTCAATGTCCAGCTCCGGGCAGTGCGCGGCAGCGAAGTTCACCCGGGCGATCCAGCGCTCGATCCCGTTATCCCAACTTTTGAGCGGGAGGCGTCCGGCGTGGATTTCGGCGGCCAGGAGCCGGGCGGCGGTGTCCGGATCGGGGTCGTCGCCCTCGCCACTGGCCAGCACGAGGTCGCGGAAGCGCGTCAGGCGGCGGCATTCCACCCGCTTGAAGTCCGGATCGTAAAAAGTCTCGCTGCTGTCGTTGAAGTCCTCCGGGAAATACTCCTTCAGCCACACCTCGTCGATTTCGGTAGCCAGCGAAAGGTACACGGTGACATCCCCCCGGGTCTCGATCTCGTCGATCTCGGCGGCCACGAAAAGCGGCGCGTCCCGCAGGGCGCTGTGACGGCGCAGTTCACCCTTGCGCCCGTGGACGAGCGCGCAGCGCAAGGTGCCCCGGTCGAGGCGCTTGGCCAACTGGTCGGAAAAGGCCAGCAAAAGGCAGCGGCGCACGGCCTCCTCGTCCAGCGGTCCCTCGCCCGTGTCGAGCCCCTGCGCCTGCGCCAGACGCAGGAATTGCCCGGCCCCGCGCTCGGCCTCGCGGGCGGCTCCTCCGTGGATGCCCCACTGGCGGCAAAAGCCCATGTTGTAGTTCTGCTTGCGGGCCATGCCCCAGGCCCGCAGCAGGTGGAAAAAATCCGAAGCGGTGTCGCCGAGCAAATCCTCCCGTTCCTCGCGGCGGCGCTTGTTGTCGATGGGCATGAGCAGGTTTCGTCCCTGGGCCAGCGCGGCGATGACCGCCACATGCCAGACGCAGCCCAGCTCCTGCGCGGCCAGAAAGAGCCGGGCGTAGCGCGGGTGCATGGGAAAAGAAGCCATCCGACGGCCCATCTCCGTCAACGCACCGGCCGCGTCAAGCGCCCCGAGGTCGTGGAGCAGAGTCAAGGCGCGGGCAAGGGATTTTTCCTCCGGCGGCTCGAACCACGGGAAATGCTCCAGCTCGGCGTAACCGGCCAGCTTGAGCGTGAGCACGGTCTCGGCCAGATCGACGCGGCGGATCTCCGCCAGCTCGCGCGGGGGGCGGTGCTCGTGCTCCTTTTGCGTCCACAGCCGCAGGCAAATCCCCGGTGCGGTCCGACCGGCCCGCCCGGCCCGCTGCTCGGCGGAAGCCTGGCTGATTTTTTCAATCAATAGCGTGTTGATCCCACGGTGCGGATCGAAGCGGGCCACGCGGGCCAGCCCGGCATCGACTACGCCCCGAATACCGTCGATGGTGAGCGAAGTCTCGGCCACATTGGTGGCAACCACGATCTTGCGCGTGTCGTAGCGGGCCACCGCGGCGTCCTGCTCGGTCGGGGGAAGCTCGCCGTGCAGCGGGAGCACCACGCACTCGCGCAGGCCGCGTGTGGCCTGAAGCTCCTCCACCGTGCGGCGAATCTCATAAGCGCCGGGCATGAAGATCAAAACGTCCCCCTCGGGCAATTCCTGCACGAGCTTGGCGGTCTGCTGGGCGGCGCGCTCCCAGACGGAAGCCTCCCCAGCCCCGGCGTAGCGGACCTCGATGGGGAACATGCGCCCTTCGGCCTTGAGGATGGGACAACCGCCGAGGTAAGCCGAGAGCTGACCCGTCTCCAGGGTGGCGGACATGACGGCCATGAGCAGGTCGGGACGGGATTTTTCCTGAAGCTGCCGGATCATGGCGATCCCCAGGTCGCCGTGCAGGTGGCGCTCGTGAAACTCGTCAAAGACAATCGCGCCCACCCCCTTCAACTCCGGGTCGGTCAGCATCATGCGCAGGAGGATGCCCTCGGTCACGAACTTGATCCGCGTCTGCGGCCCGAACACCCGGTCGAAGCGGATGTGAAAACCGACCTCCCCGCCAAGCGTCGCTCCGCGCTCCTCGGCCACACGGCGGGCTAGCATGCGGGCGGCCAGGCGGCGCGGCTGCAGGACGATGACTTCCTTCCCGGCAGGGACCAGCCCCTCGTCGATCAGCATCTGCGGGACCTGGGTGGACTTGCCCGAGCCGGTCGGGGCCGAGAGTACCACGCGGTTGCCCGCGCGCAGGGCGGCGGCCAAGTCCGCCCGCAGGTCTTCGATGGGGAGTCGTGTCGTCGCCATAGGGAGCCGGTCAGCGCACACCAGCCCGGCGCGCTCGACAAGCCCGAATCGCCGGGCTGGTCGATTTTGCTACCCCCCGGTACGTAGCGCTTCCGATTGAAAATGAGGAAACTAACCACAAAGGCGCAAAGACACAAAGGGGCGGAGCGAGAGGAGTTGGTAACAAAAAAATTCGTGTCTGATCCGCGCCATCCCTGGTCGCATCACCCTCTTTCACCAAGAGATGAGACGCGTTTTTTGTTCACGCGGCCGAATTTAGCCCTTTTCCGCGGGCACAAAAGTTGCTAGGGCCTGTTCAGGTAAACGGAAAAGATGGAAAAATGAGGGATTTTCCGAGCACGTGCTGAGGTTTTGAGACGAGGCGAATCCAGATTCGTCGAGTCGAAAAACGTCGGCACCGGGCCGAAAAGACCCATTTTCTGCCACTTTGAGCGTTTACCTGAACAGGCTCTAAATCCCGGCAATCAGCCTGTGCGATCACGGCCCGACTCTCACCTCACCATCAATCCCCGAACACATGCCCAGACATCAAGCCTGCCGCCCAACTTTCAAACGCTGGAAACAAGCCTTGCTTGTGCTGGCAATCTCGGGGCTCGTCTCCGCCACCCATGCGGGGGTGAGCTTTGTCATTAATGAGTTCAACTCCCGCACGCTCGATGTTACCTTTGAAGTCGGCAGCACTGTAACAGGAGACCAGTTTGGCGGCACGCCCGCCGAGGAGACGAACTTGCTGACCTTCATCGCCATCGACGAGAATCTCGACCCCTTGAACTACGCCACCGGGTTCCCGGCGGAGACAGAAAACCCGAATTTCATGATCGGGGATCACCCGGTCACCTCGATCGGTTATGACGGCGAGAATTACACGATGGTTGTCGGAAACATGGACATCGGCGACATGGTCGGCCCGGCTGATACCGGAACGACTTCCTACAACTTTCGCGTGTCCAGCCCGGATACGGATATTTTCAACCTTAACGGCATCGATCGGTTGGTTCTCGTGTGGGGTGCTGATGCGGCCTTTTACGTCGAAGGCGGCATGTGGCAGGACAGCCAGCAGGTCATTGTGCCCGAACCCGCCGAATACGCGGCTCTTTTCGCCCTGAGCGGGCTTCTGCTTGTCATGGCAGGCCGGAGATTCCGCACGCACCGGTAATCCCCGCCAGACGATGACCAGGCTGCACACACAGGGCAAAAAATAACCGGGCCCCTTCCGAAGAAGAGGCCCGGCCGCTGATGTGTTGCTACTTACTTACTGCTAGGATTGTCTGCTACACAGGTAAGAGAACACGGCTGCTGCTTTATTCCGTTCGTTCTGCCTAAACTCACTTTTTTCAAAACAAACCCCGAGCCAGATCAGCTCACCGCGATCTTGCGGGGCTTGGCTTCCTCCGCCTTGGGCAGTTCGATGCTGAGGACGCCATCCTCAACCCGGGCCTTGATTGCGGACGTATCGACCGGCACGTTCAGGTGCAGGCGCAGGTGGTAGTCCTCGTGAGCGATCTCACGGCGAAGCGCCTTCCAGCCTTCCGGCGTTTTCGCGTCGGAGCGGCGGGCGGTGATGTCGAGTGAATCTTCCTCGAAGGCGATTTCGACGCCGCTCTTGTTCACGCCGGGGACGTAAACCTCCACAAGGTAGCCGTCCTCGGATTCCGAGGTGGTGAACCACGGTTTGCGCCAGCTCTGCTGCTGGGCGGTCTGGACAGGGGCTTGGTCTTCGCGTTTTTCAACTTCGCATTTCATGGTAAGGGTCTCCTTTTTTTTTAATTAAGTGATTGTGTTTTAAAGTTTTCAGCCAAGGCGGCGGGCAGCGATGCAGCCCCGCCGCGTGTCTTTTTTTGTTAATGAACGTCAATCTGGCGCGGTTTGGCCTGTTCAGCCTTGGGCAGCGTAACGGTTAGGATGCCGTCCTCGAAGGCGGCCTTGACCGCTTCGCCGTTGACGCCGTCGGGCACCCGGACGGTGCGATTGAAGGCAAAGCTCTGCTCACTCTCGCCCTGCTTTTGCGTGCGGGCGGCGGAGAGGGTCAGCGTGCTCTTGTCGAACTCGAGCTTCACGTCGCCTTTTTTCACGCCGGGCAGTTCGGCCTTCACGTAGTAGTTGTCGGCGTCTTCATAGAAGTCGGTCGCCGGGGCGTTGCTGAAGGGTCCGCTTTCGAGCATACGGCCCCAGAGGCCGGTGCGCGGCGCACTCAAGTCAAACAGGCGGTCGAATTCGCGGAGCGCTTCGTTGAACGGATTGTAACGGGTTATGAAGTTCATGGTGTTTTACCTCCTTGTGTGGGTTAAAGTTGTTGGACGCTCCTTCTATTGCACAACGAATGCCAGCGGAGGCATTTTTTATTTATCATTGGTCATCAATCATTTGTCATATTTTAACGAACCACCCGACAGGGACATTTTGACACTATCCACAAAACCAGCGTCTCTCACCCATCTGTTTCATGTGAAATTTTGACACACCCATTCCTGTGATTGCCAAAGCGCATGCCAGGCGTCAGCGTGCCGGACATGTCAAGCGACCAAGAACGGTTCAACGACCTGGAGGCGCGTATCGCCTACCTCGAACGCCACCTGGAACAGCAGGACCGCGAAATGCTCAAGCAGGCTGAACGTCTCGCGCTGCTCACCCGCGAACTGACCTCGCTCAAGGGCCGCGTCCAGGGCATGGACGACAAGGGCATGCCCGCGCAGGAAAAGCCGCCCCACTATTGACCGGCCAGCCGCCTCCGGCTCATGACCCGTCCGGCCTTCGGGCAACAAAATCCCCGCATTGTGTTTGCGCTTTGCGCCATCACCGCTACCAAAGAGGGATTGGGGATTGGGCAAAACCGTCCGGTGCAGCCCGGCACCGACGTGTTTTCCAGAAAACCGGCCGACTCGGCCGGTTGATGGAACTTTTTGCGTCCCCGGAAAGACCCAGACAAGCGACTTTCTTGATGATTAACGCAACCAACCCTTACGAATCGCAGCCCGCGACCTTTTCGCGTTTTCCGCCGGTGGTGAAGACCCTGCTCGTGGCCAACGTGGCCGTTTTCCTGCTGATGAATTTCAGCCTGCAGGTGAAAATTCCACTCATGAAGTACTGTGCCCTGTGGCCGGTTTCCAATCCGTGGATCTTCACTACGCACAGTGGCTGGCAGTCACCCTTCGCCCCGTGGCAGATGATTACCTACGGGTTCATGCACACCGGGTTTACGCACCTGTTTTTCAACATGTTCGCGTTCTGGATGTTCGGCTCGGTCATCGAGCGGGTCTGGGGCTCGAAGCGGTTCGCTTTCTATTACTTTGCCTGCGTTTTCGGGGCGGCCATCGCCCAGCTCTTCGTCTCGTACGGCAAGGGTTATCCGACCATCGGGGCTTCCGGCGGGGTCTTCGGGCTCCTGCTGGCCTACGGGATGATGTTCCCGCGCCAGAAGCTGATCTTCATCGCCTTTCCGGTCGAAGCCCGCTGGTTCGTGCTCGGCTACGGCGTGGTCGAACTCATCATGGGCGTGACCGGCACCATGTCCGGCGTCGCCCACTTCGCCCACCTCGGGGGGATGATCTTCGGCTTCCTGTTGATCCAGTTCTGGCTCGGCCGCTTCCCGATCAAGCCCCGCCCCGGCAAGTTATTTTGAAAGGGTGAATGGTTAAATGGCTGAGTAGTTAATTGCTGGTCGCCATCTCCCGCCACGAAGACGAAGCCCCCTCCTCCGCAGCCAACACGCAGTTGCCCGGCAGCTTTTGAAGCCTGATTGGGGACCTAATGAAGTTCGCCTGACCCGGCGTCAACCGCTGTTGCCCATGACTCCGCGTTGGCCGGAGTCATCAGTGACCCGCAGGATCACAGGGTCAAGGACTCCGTCCCTGGTGTCATGTACGGCGGCACAGGGCGACTCGGGGAGGTTTTTCGCCAGGACTGCACGCCGAAGGTCAGCGACATCACGGTGAGGCCGATTGTCAGCCCCCACCAGACACCCTCGACTCCCCACCCTGCCGGGTAGGCCAGGAGCCAGCCCGTCGGGATCGATATAAACCAGCAGCAGAAAAACGACATCCAGGCGGGGAACCGCACCTCACCGAGTCCTCGCAGCGCCCCCACCGAAATGATCTGCACGGCATCGCCCAACTGGAACGCGACCGCCACCAGCAGCAAGGCGGCAGCGAGCGCCTGAGCCGGACTTTCGGGCAGGAACCAGCCCGCGATCTCGTGGCGCAGCAGCAGGAAAGCGCTCGCACTGAAGAGCGTGAAGACAATCCCCATCAGCCAGCCACCGGCCAGGATCGGACGCAGGCTTGCAAAACGGCAAGCCCCGAAGCTTTCCCCGACACGTACTGTGACCGCCTGGGAAATCCCCATCGGCACCATGAAAACCGTGGCCGCGCAGGTGATGGCCACCTGGTGAGAGGCCAGGGCGTCCGCCCCGAGCGTGCCGATAATCAGTGTCGCCATGACAAAGGCGCTCACCTCGGCCAACAGTTGCAGGCTGGAGGGCCAGCCCAGTTTCCAGAGTTTGCGCAGGGCCTCCCAGTCCGGGGGGCGCAGCCAGCGGGCGGGCACCCACTCGCGCAGACGGGCGTCCCAGCGGCACCAGCCGATCAGCGCAGCCAGCGTCAGGCCCCGTGCCAGCAGCGTTGCCACGCCCGCGCCCTCCAGCCCCCAGGCCGGGCAGCCCCAGTTGCCATAGATCAGGAGCCAGTTGAGAAAGACGTTCGCCGCCACCCCGCCGAGCAGGATAAAGAGCGGTGGCCAAGGCCGGTTCATGGAGTCAGCGTGGTTTTTAATCACCATCGATCCCATCGCGGGCATGAAGGATACCGCCACCAAAATAAAGTAGGCCGGAGCCGCCGCCACCACCTCCTCCGGTTGCCGGAATAACGGCAGCAACGGCAGGGCTAGCAGTGCCCCAGCCACCGTGATAAAAGCCGTCCCGGCGGACAGGTAAAGCCCGTGCCGCAACGCCGAGCGGGCCAGCGCCGGATCCTTCGCCCCACGCGCCTGCGAAACCTGGATGGATACGGCCAGTGTCAGTCCGATAGCGAACATCAGCGGCAGGTACAGCAGCGTGTTGGCAAAGGTCGCCGCCGCCAGCGGTGTCACCCCGAGTCGGCCGATCATGACGGTGTCAGCCGTAGCGGTCAGCATATGGCTGAGCTGGCCGACGATGAGCGGTATCGCCAGAATGACCGTCGGACGGGATTCGTGTGAAAGTCTGGAAAGAAAACTCATAACGGGAAAGAAGATGCGTTCGAACCGGTGCCGACAGGCTTTCCCAAAAAACGAAAAACCCGCGGACAATTCGCGGGTCAAACAGGTAAAAGACGGATGGTTATAAAAACTTACCTGAGTCCCGCGGCAACACTTACTGAGTGCGTGATTTTACGGCTGCGGGTATCCATCTTCAAAAACAGGTTTATGCGCCAACAGGTTGCCCTCAATCATGCCGGTGTCAATGCCCTTTTATCGGTCAAAACGCGTTATAACTGCGCTTCTGACGAGCATTCGAGGACATCATACCCGTCGAGTTCACCGACAGCTCGAACGCATGGAGAAATCAGGCAGCCCCGGTTCGCATAGCGAGGACGGATTTTAGGCTTGCGCTGCCATTTTTCACATATAAAACATATTCCACAAATGAAACAATTAGATCCACAGGCACTTTGCCAGCCCGAAACCCCGGCTCCGGCGCTGGGCCGGGGACTGGCCATCCTGGCCGCGCTGGCGCAGGACTCGCCACAGTCGCTGGAAAGTCTGGCTACGCGCCTGAAGCTGCCCAAAGCCTCGGTTTTCCGGCTGATGGCTACGTTGGAGACGCTGGGCATGGTCCGCCGAACCTCGCAGAAAACCTACGAACCCCTCTGGCAGCTCCAGCCTGCCGCTGACACGCTCACGCTCCTGCGCAACCGCCTGGAGGCACGTATGCCCGCCCTGTGCGCGGAAAGCCGCTGCACCATCGAGTGGTATGAGCCCGGTGCCGAAGGCATGCGCCTCGTGCTCCAGAAAAACCCGGAGAGCGAACTGTGTGTAAAAGTCCGTCCCGGCTACGTCCGCCTCTGGGGGGACGAACTCGAAGCGGTCGCCCGGCTCGGTTACGCCTTTTACCCCGACGCTCCCGCCCCGGTGGTCATGGACCACTACCCCGCCAACGGCGAAAGGCAGCCCCTCCCGCTCGCCAAAGTCCGCGCGCAGATCGCCCTCGCCCGCCGGGAGGAAAACGCCTTCGACCCCGCCTACAACAGCAACGCCGTCCGCCGCTTCGCCATCGCCGTCATTGAAGACGGGCAATTCGCGGGCGTGCTCGCACTGGCCGAGGCCTACCACTTCACCCAACGACCGGGAGCGGATACCCGCTTCCAGCAACTTAGAGACCTGCTCGCCTGATTCTTGCCAACCGACCACACATCCAAGCCATGCGCATACTCTATATCGACATCGACAGCCAGCGCCCTGACCATCTCGGCTGCTACGGCTACCACCGCAACACCAGTCCCGCCATTGACGCCATTGCCGCCGAGGGGCTCGTCTTCGAGAATGTGTACGCCCCTGACGCCCCCTGCCTGCCCTCGCGCACGGCGTTCTACTCGGGGCGCTTTGGCATCCACACCGGCGTCGTCGGGCACGGTGGCACCGCCGCCCAACCGAAAATTCAGGGGCCGGGCCGCAATTTCCGTGACACCTTCGACGAGCAGGGGCTGGCCCGCCAACTCCAGTTGCTGGGCTACCACACGGCCATGATAAGTCCTTTCGGCCAGCGTCATGCCGCCTGGCACTTTTACGCCGGTTTCAACGAAATCCACAACACAGGCCAGGGCGGCATGGAGTCCGCCGAAGTTGTCCAACCCGTAGTGGACAAGTGGATGGCCGACCACGCCGCCAACGACAACTGGTTCCTCCACATCAACTACTGGGACCCGCACACCCCTTACCGCGTGCCCGCCGACTACGGCGACCCCTTCGCCAACGAACCGCTTCCCGCCTGGCTCGACAGCGACGAGGTCATCGAGCGCCACAGGCAAATGACCGGCCCGCACACCATGCAGGAAATCGGCATGTACGACGACCGCACCTCGCCCGACTTCCCGCGCCACCCCGGCAAGATCACCGACCCCGCATCCCTGCGCCGCATGATCGACGGCTACGACACCGGCGTGAAGTACGTGGACGACCAGGTCGCCTCCATCGTCCGCCAGCTCAAGACAGCCGGGGTTTACGACGAGACCATGATCGTCATCTCCGCCGACCACGGTGAAAATCTCGGCGAACTCGGTATCTACGGCGAGCACGGCACCGCCGACCAGGCCACCTGCCGCATCCCCCTTATCATCAAATACCCCGGCGGCCCCAAGGGCGCACGCAACGCAAAATTCCACTATAACCTCGACCTCGCCCCCACCCTGATGGATCTCCTCAGCGGCGAAAAGCAGCCGCTCTGGGACGGCGAATCGTTCGCCCCGGCCCTCACAGACGGTGCGGACACGGGCCGCGACGAAGTGGTCTTCAGCCAGTGCGCCCACGTCTGCCAGCGCTCCGTCCGCTGGGGCAAATGGCTCTACCTGCGCACCTACCACGACGGTTTCCACCTCTTCCCGCAGGAAATGCTCTTTGACCTGGAGGCCGACCCACACGAGCAGGACAACCTCGCCCCGGCCCGTCCCGACCTCTGCCAAGAAGGCCAATGGCGGCTCTCCCGCTGGCACGACGCGCAGATGCAGCGCATGGCCCTGAACGCCAACGACGTGGTCGATCCGCTCTGGACCGTGATCCGCGAGGGCGGCCCCTTCCACGCCCGCCTCACCGACGGCAACCTCCCCGGCCAGCCCGGCAACAAGCTCGCAACCTACCTCGAACACCTGGAAAACACAGGCCGCCAGGACGGTGCCGACGAGATCCGCCGCAAATACGCCGTCCAGATCGCACGGGCGTGCGGCCACGCCGAGCCCTGAGAGACCCGGCCCCTTCGTGGGCAATCCCCTTGGCCTATCGCGCCCCCGCCGCTCAACCGCCGGTCTCGCGCAGGTGGCGCGGGGAGCAGCCGAAGGTGCGGCGCACGAGCTTGTTGAAGTGCTGGAGATCGGCCAGGCCGACTTCGCAGGCCACGACCTTGACCGGCAAGTCCGAGTGAAGCAGCAGTTCGCGGGCGCGGTCGGTACGCAGCTTGCGCAGCCAGGCTTGCGGGGTCAGCCCGGTGTGGGCCTTCAGCACGCGGATAAACTGGCTGTGCGAGAGCCCGCAGCGGCGGGCCAACTCGGCCACGCCGGGACATTGGGCCATTTCCTGCTGGCAGATGCGCGCCGCCCGGTCCACCAACTCCATGTGCGCGGTGCGGGCGCGGGGAAACGACTCCACCTGCGCCAGCCCCCAGAGCACATCCCACAGGCGGGCGTCGGTCCGGGCGAAGTCGCCGTCACGGTAGCCGACCACCTCGGCCAGCCGCTCCTGCAAGGCGTCCAGCCGCCGCTCCGCCGGGAAGAAACGCGCCCGCACTCGCGGGGCCGGGACAGCAGCCCGCATCTTAAAATGCACATAAAGGTGCTCCGAACGCCCCCGGTACACGTAGGTAAAAAGCTGTCCCGGCGGAATCAGCGACACCGCTCCGGCGTGCAACGAAAAGCACCCCTCCCCGGCCCACAACTCGCCCTCGTAATTGTGGAAATGCATCGCCCAGGCATCCTTCAGGAGGAAGTTCTCCCGGTCCACATACTGGCCGTGAACGCCGTAGGACAGCCGCACCGTTTCGGGCGGATGACGCAGGTATTCCAGCCAGGCCGGAGCTTCTTCCATGACAAATATATACCACTATACACCAAACCCGGACAAGTATTTACTCTTCCGCCGCCCCACAAAGACCAGCACGCTGGAACCATGACCCAGCCCCTGCGTTTTCGCCAAATCCACCTTGATTTCCACACCTCCGGTGCCATTGACCGCATCGGCGAGCGCTTTGACAAAAAAGCCTGGCAGCGCACGCTTCAGGAGGCCGCCGTCAACAGCGTTACCACCTTCGCCACCTGCCACCACGGCTGGAGCTACTACGACACCCAGGTCGGCCAACGGCACCCGGGCCTGAACTTCGACCTGCTGCGCGCCCAGTACGAGGCGAGCAAGGAGATCGACATCAACGTGCCCATCTACCTGACCGCCGGAGTCCACAACCTCATGGCCGAGGAGCACCCCGAATGGCGCATGATTACCCCGGACGGCAGCTACGCCGGCTGGACCCAATCGCCACTGGAGGCAGGCTTCAAGTGCATGAGCTTTCACTCGCCCTACCTCGACCATCTTTGCGAGCAGATTCAGGAAGTGGTTAAACTCTTCCCTGAGGCGGACGGGATCTTTCTGGACATCATCTCGCAGTTCGATGACTGCTCGGAGTGGGCGCTCAAGCACATGCGCGAAAAGGGCCTCGACCCGGCCAACCCCGGTGACCGCGCCCAGAGCAAGGTGGACGCGCTTTTCAAGTACTACCAACGCACCACCGAGGCCGTCCGCAACCTTAACCCGGACATGCCGATTTTCCACAACAGCGGACACCTCGTGCCCGGCTTCCGCGAGATCCTGCCGTGGTTCAGCCACCTGGAGCTGGAGAGCCTGCCCACCGGCGGCTGGGGTTACGACCACTTCCCGCTCTCGGCCAAGTACGCCCACACGCTCGGCCTGGACTACCTCGGGATGACGGGCAAGTTCCATACGACCTGGGGCGAGTTCGGCGGCTACAAGTCCCCCAACGCCTTGCGCTACGAGTGCTGCGCCATGCTCGCCTACGGAGCCAAGTGCAGTGTCGGTGACCAACTCCACCCGGTCGGCCAGCTCGACGGGAGCACGTATGAAATTATCGGCCACGCCTACCGCGAAGTCGCCCGCAAGGAAGCCTTTGTCGAAGGGGCGCGCAATGTCGCCGACGCCGCCATCCTCAGCAGCGTCTCCACCCGGGCCGCCGAAGCCTTCCGCAACAAGGAGCGCGACGACGCCTCCGACACCGGCGCGGCCCGCGTGCTGCTGGAGGAGCACATCCTGTTCGACGTGATTGATCCGCAGGCCGATTTTACCGCCTACCGGATGCTCGTGCTGCCGGACAATGTGGCCGTCGGCCCGGAACTCGCGACCAAACTCAAGTCCTACCTCGCCGCGGGCGGGAAGCTCTTCCTCACCGGTGACAGCGGTATCGACTCCGAGAGCGGCCAGATGCTTTTCGACATCGGTGGCGAAGTCGGCGCGCCCTCCGAATTTCTCCCCGACTACCTGCTCCCCACCGAGGCACTGAGGGCGGACTTCGTAGCCAGCCCGCTGGTCATGTACCGGCGCAGCCGACGGCTGAAAGTCACCGACGGCGAGTCGCTGGGCGAGATTTACGACCCGTACTTCAACCGCGCCTGGGACCATTTTTGCAGCCATCAGCACGCCCCCGCCCGGACCGAACCCTCCGGCTACGCCGGTGGCGTACGCAAGGGCAATGTCCTTTACCTGGCCCACCCGGTCTTTTCCATCTACCGGGGCTTCGGCCAGGTGGCCCTGCGCCAGATTATCGGGCGCGCCCTGCGCAGCCTGCTCGGCAGCGACGAGACCCTGAGCCTGCGCGGCCTGCCTTCGACCGGACGCGTCACCCTGACCCATCAGGAGGCCGAGGCCCGCCACATCCTGCATCTGCTTTACGCCAACACCATCAACCGCGGCGGCATCAGCGATCTGCACGGCGGCAACGCCGCCGGTAAGCAGGCATCCTACGAAGTCATCGACGAACTCATGCCCGTGGACAATATCGAGGTCGAACTGCGGCCCGGCGTCGCCATCCGCGCCGTCACCCTGGAACCCGAAGGCGAGCCGCTCGCCTTCGAGCAATCCGGCGACGGCCCCCTGCGCCTCCGTCTGCCCCGACTCGTCTGCCACCAGATGATCGCGCTGCAGCACAGTTAATAGCCTTTCGGGCTTTTCTCTTAGCTACTTCCCGACAGCGCCGGGACCGAATGTAAATTAGACGCTAAAGTTTAAGAGAAAAAGAGCGATATGGTCTGCAAGTAATACTGACCCGCCGAACGCACACCCGAACCCCGGAATCAAGAATTCCGAATCGGACAACGTGCCATGTTCAGTCGGGCTCATTCCACCGCTTGCGAAGCGGGGTTTTGTTTTACCGCAGTACCATGACCATTAAACCAGACCAGGCTCTCGTGCGCATCGTCGTTGTTGACGGACAGGAAATTGTCCGCCACGGCCTTGAGTACATGATCAACGGCAGCGATGACCTGAACGTCGTCGGAGTCGCGCCGGATATGGGCAGCGCGCGCGCTGTCATCCTCTCCCAGCGACCGGATGTGGTCGTGCTCGACATGGTGCTGCCCGACGGCAACGGCTACGAACTGCGCCCCTGGATCAAGGAAGAACTTCCCCAGTGCGCCGTCGTGTGCCTGAACTCCCACTCCAACCAGGAAATGATCCACCAGGCCATCTCCTGCGGGATCGACGGGCTCATTCCCAAAAACGCCGACAGCAAGACCATCCTCGAAACCATCCGCAAGGCCGCCCGTGGCCAGTGCTACGTGGACAGCGACATCCTGTTGGCCGCCTTTCACCACACCCAGCCCAGTTCCAGCCCACTGGACATCCTCTCCCAGCAGGAGTCCCGCGTGCTCACGCTCATGGCCGACGGCATGACCAACCGCGAAATCGCCGAGCGCATGGGCCTGAGCGAAAAGACCGTCAAGAACTACAGCTCGCACATGATGGCCAAGCTCGGCGTCACCCGCCGCACCGAGGCCGCCGCCCTGTACTGGAAACACGCCCGTGCGCAAAACGTCTAGTGTAGCGTTAGCCAAGTTCTTGCTATAATTTCTGGAGACTGCGACGCCAACCCTCCAGTGCGTGACCGCACAGGACAATTTCAGGGGCACCTGATGTCACCGGGAGTCGCACCGATTTGGCCGTTCCTGAGAATTCCGGGCTTTCCCTTTGGTGGGCAAGGCGCTAGGCTGCCGGTCATTGTTGCCGACTATGAAGTTCCCGCTCCTCACCCGCCCCGCTGTGCTTTCCATCCTGCTCTTGTCGGTCATCACGTCCGCGCGGGGGGAGCTTGTCATCCGCTACGGCGAGATCAACAACCCGGCCATCTTCGGCGTAGAGATGCCCGACGACCTGTCCTTCTACGGGCGCGCCGACATGGTGTACGCGATTTCCCTTCAGAAATACCAGACCGGCCCCTACCTCGTAACGGAGCTGGTGGTGGACATCGGCGGGGTCACCTCGCAGTTCCGCGTGTACGCGACCGAAGCCTTTGACCCGTCGGTGCTGACCGACGCCCTCCCCCAGCAGGGCGCACCCAAGGCCGTGACCCAACGCACCGGCGTCCCCACCGCCGTCGAAAAACTCCGTCAGCAGGCCGACGACTCCCTGAACTCCGCCCAGGGCGGGCTCGTTGTCAAGGACTACCCGACCTCGACCCACGCCAAGACCATCGAGTACCGGCTGGCCCGCGCCGAGGATGTGCGCGACCTGTACGAAGCCATGATGGACCTTTACATCCGCAATGGCCGCGAAGCCGTCGTCAGCCGCCGCGAGAGCGTCAACGACTCGCAGGAAGTCAAGCAGGTCATCAGCCGCCTCGGCGGCACGCTGTTTGTTTTTGAATAGAAGAACCCGCCGGTTGCTTTTCCCTTGTAGCCGGGCGGACAACGCGCACATTAATCAGGCATGCGCTGGTGGCAACTTTGCCGCGGGCTTGTTCCCGTCCTTCTCTTTACCCTGTGTGCGAGTGAACTCGCGGCCCAGGCGTCGTTTCGCGACGGCGGGCTGGTCATCCCCCTGCAACCGCCCAAGGAGGACATCAACCCCGCCCTCGATGTGAGCGACATGGCCGCCGTGCGCGCGCTCACCCCCGGCGCGGCCCACCCGGCGATCTCGCCCGAGATGCTGGAGCGTTTCGGAGAGTACATCACCGACCTGGCCGAAGATTACGGCCTGCCGGGCATGGCCCTGGCCATCGTGCAGGACGGGCAAGTCGTCCTCCAGCAAGTCGTCGGCTACGCCAACCTCAAGACCGGCGAACGCCTGACCGAGCGCACGCGCTTCAACGCCGGGCCCGCCAGCCAGGCGCTTACCTCCCTGCTCGCCGCGAGCCTGGAGAGCCCGTCCTTTACCTACGACAAGCCCGCCCAAAAGCTCTGGCCGCGCTTCCGCATGAGCGCACGCGAGCTTTCCGGCGAAGTCACCATCCGCCAGCTCCTGACCATGACGGCGGGCATCCCCGACTACACCGACGACATCCTCGACCCGGCCTGGGCCCGCCCCGAGGACGTGATGGCCGTCATCGCGCAGGCCCCCGTCAGCGCCAACCCCGGCCAGCGCTTCAGCCGCAGCCTGGTCAGCATCGCCGCCGCCGGTTACCTGCTGCCCCGCTCCGCCGGCAAGGACAGCGAATTTTACAAGGACTACATCGAGACCGTGCAGGATAAGATTTTCGGCCCGGTCGGGATGGAGGACGCGACCTTTTCCCTGGCCGAAGCCCAGGCCTCCGGCCAGATGGCCAGCGCCCACCAGTACGCCGACCGGGGCCGCTACGACCCGACCGGCTTCTGGCAGCCCGAGCAGAACGCCTTTGCCCCCGCCATCGGCCTCAAGGCCAGCCTGCGCGACATGACCCGCTGGCTTATCACCGAGCTGAATATGGGCCTCACTCCCGACGGCCAGCGGATCGCCGACACCGTCAGTGTGCGCGAACGCTGGCAACCCGCCCGCACCGAGGACAGCCGCAACTTCGGCATGGGCTGGAGCCGCCGCTACTACCGCAACGTCGAAATCATCGGCACCGAGGGCAGCTACGACCGCCACAGCGTGGCTATGGCACTCTTCCCCGGCTACCGCACGGGTTTCGTCGCCCTCATCAACACCGACAGCCCCGACGCCCAGAAAGTCCTCTCCGAGCTGCCCCTGGGCATTGCCGAGATGCTCAAGTCCACCGAAAACAAGGCCCGGCAGTAATTCGTCACCGGAAGGGGCAGGAGCCTTCCGGTTTCCGTAAAGGGTACCGTTGGCTGTAGGCGGTACCCGGCCACAACCCCGCCCCGGCAATCGGATCAAAGGCCGAGCGTTTGATTGACCTTTGGCCGGAAATCTGCTTAATTGGATCGCTTGAATCCATTCCGGTCATGACCGTCGAAATCCTTAAAAGCAAAATCCTCCGGGCAGAAGTCACCGAAGCCGAAGCGGACTATGAAGGCAGCCTCGCCATTGACGGGGCGCTCATGAAGCGCATCGGCCTACTGCCCTACGAAAAAATCCTCGTCGGCAACATCACCAACGGCGAACGACTCGAAACCTACGCCATTGAGGCCCCCGAGGGCTCCGGCACTTTCGCCCTGAACGGTGCCGCCGCCCACCGCGGCAAGCCCGGCGACCTGTTGGTCATCATGAACTTCGCGCACATGCCCTACGAGGAAGCCAGGAGCTGGAAGCCACGCGTCATCGTCATGGCCGACCATAACCGGACGATCATCAAGGAGCGCAGCCCCGAGGGCGAAACCGGCGAGCCCTTCCGTGTGGCCGCCTGCGAAACCGCATCTTAAGGCGGTTCTGGCCCCCGCGAGGGGCATTCCTATCTTTTGTGCGTCTGCAAACTCTGTTGACGGCAGCGCGGATTCTGTTTCCCTGAACTCTTTTCCATGAGCTATAAACTCTTCATTCCCGGTCCGATCCAGGTGTCGGAAAAAACCTATCGCGCGATGACGACACCTGTCATCGGCCACCGAAGCAAGGACTTCGTGGAGCTGTTTCAGGCCATCCAGCCCTCCCTCCAGAAGCTCCTCTACACGCAGGACCCGGTTTACCTGAGCACCAGCAGCGCCTGGGGCGTGATGGAAGGCTCGCTGCGCAACGTGGTCAAAAAGAAGGTCCTCAACTGCTGCTCGGGCGCGTTCTCGGACAAGTGGTACGACGTTTCCCTCCGCTGCGGCCTCCAGGCCAAGGAGCTCAAATACGAATGGGGCACCCCCATCGACCCGGAGGACATCCGCAAGGAGCTTTCCACCGGGGAGTACGACGCCATCACCATCATTCACAACGAAACCTCGACCGGCACCATGAACCCGCTGGAGGAAATCGCCGCCGTGCTGCGCGAGTTCCCCGAGGTCATTGCCATCGTGGACACGGTCAGTTCCTTCTCGGCCCTCAAGATCGATAAGGACGCCCTCGGCCTCGACATCATCCTGACCGGCTCGCAGAAGGCCCTCGCCCTGCCGCCCGGCCTCGCCCTGCTCTCCGTCTCGGAAAAGGCCCTCAAGCGCGCCGAGACCGTCGAAAACCGCGGCTACTACTTTGACTTCATCGAGTTCCAGAAGAACTACGAGAAGGGCATGACCCCGAGCACGCCGGTCATTCCGCTCATCTACGCGCTCAAGAGCAAGCTGGAAGACATCTTCGAGGAAGGGCTGGAAAACCGCTACGCCCGCCACCTGCGCCTCAACAACCTCGTGCGCGAGTGGGTCAGCAAAAACGGCATGGAACTGCTCCCGGCCCCCGAGTACGGCTCGGTCACGCTCAACTGTATCAAGAACCTGCGCGAAATCGACCTGCCCAAGCTCAACGAAGCCCTCAAGAGCCGCTACAACTGCGTCATCGACGGCGGCTACGGCAAGCTCAAGGGCAAAGCCTTCCGCATCTCCAACATGGGCGACGAAACCGACGAGACCATGGCCGAGCTGCTCAGCGCGCTCGACAGCCTGCTCCCCGAATTCGCCGCCAAGTAGAGACATCCTTTTAACAGGAAGGACGGGAAGAGCCGGGAAGCATGCACGAAAAGTTTGAAAGAGCCGACAAGTTGACGAAAACCGTCATCGATTCGGCCTTTCGAGTGCATCGCCATTTCGGACCGGGGCTGCTTGAATCCATCTATCAGAAGGCCTTCTCGCGCGATTTGGCGCTGGAAGGCCTGATGGTTGAGGCGGAGCTGTGTATCCCCATCGAATATCGCGGAGAAGTGTTCAATGAACACATACGGGCAGATATTTTTGTTGAGCAATCCCTGCTGGTAGAACTGAAAGTAGTCGAAGCGGTTCGCCCCGAGCATATCGCTCAAACACTGAGCTACATGAAGCTTCTGAATGCTCCGGTCGGCCTGATTTTCAACTTCTACGAATCCGAATTTCGAAAAGGAATTCGCAGGTTAACCTTGAAAGGAGCGGATAAATAGCCCTTTCTCCGTTCTTCCCGACCTTCCTGTTAAAATTTTCATGAAAACCCTTGTCATCGCGGAAAAACCCAGCGTCGCCGGCGACCTCGCACGCGTCCTTGGCCGCATCCCCCGTAAAGGCGACCACTACGAAAACGACGAGTACATCATCGACTCGGCCGTTGGCCACCTTGTGGAGCTTATCATGCCCGAGGACATCAGCCCGGACTACAAACGCTGGACGCTGAAGACCCTCCCCATCGTGCCGAAGACCTTCAAGCTCCGGCCCATCGACAAGACCAAGAAGAAGTTCCAGGAGCTGAAAAAGCACATCGCCCGCGACGACGTCGGCATGATCATCAACGCCTGTGACGCCGGACGCGAGGGCGAGCTGATCTTTACCTACATCATGGAACTGGCCAAGGGCGACAAAAAGGACATCCGCCGCCTGTGGATGTCCTCCATGACCCCGCAGGCCATCCGCGACGCCTTCTCCAACCTGCGCTCCTCCGAGGAGATGCAGCCCCTGCAGGACGCCGCCCGCTCCCGCTCCGAGGCCGACTGGCTCATCGGCATCAACGGCACCCGCGGCGCCACCGTCCAGTTCGGTCGCCGCGGCGGCACCGCCGCCACCGTGGGCCGCGTCCAGACCCCCACCCTCACGCTCGTCTATGAACGCGAGTGCGAAATCCGCAATTTCAAGGCCCGCGACTACTGGCGCATCCTCGGCAACTTCAACATCACCGCCGGCGCCTACGACGGGGTTTACCAGAAGCCTGACTTCAAGAAGGCCGACGACGAGCACGACCGCGCCGACCGCCTCTGGGACAAGGAGCAGGCCGAGCGCATCCTGCTCGAAGCCCTCGCCGCCGGGCCCGAGGCCGCCGTCACCGAGGAGAAAAAGCGCACCCGTCAGGCTTCCCCGCGTCTTTACGACCTGACCACGCTCCAGCGCGAGGCCAACAGCCGCTTCGGCTTCCCCGCCGGGATGACGCTCAACATCGCCCAGGCCCTCTACGAGAAGCACAAGATGATCACCTACCCGCGTACCGACTCGCGGGCGCTTCCCGAGGACTACGGCCACACCGTGCGCGACACCCTGGCCAGCCTGCCCGAGCCCTACGCCATCCACGCCGAAAAGGTCCTGGCCAACGACTGGGTCGTCACCGGCAACAAGCGTATCTTTAATAACAAGCAGGTCAGCGATCACTTCGCCATCATCCCGACCAACACCTCCCCGAAAAAACTTCAGGAGCGCGAGCAGAAGATCTATGACATGATCACTCGGCGCTTCATGGCGGTGTTCTTCCCCCCGGCCGAGTACGACGTGACCACCCGCATGAGCGAGCTCGGCGGGCACGCCTTCAAGACCGAAGGCAAGGTCCTCGCCGTCGCCGGTTGGCTCGAAGCCTACGGCAAGGGCAGCGGCCAGGGCGGCGAAGACACCCTGCCGGCCCTTTCCCCCGAAGACGGTTCACCGGCCAAGGCCCGCCTCGCGCAGGCCGAACTCCAGGCCGACCAGACCCGCCCCCCGCCCCGCTACACGGAAGCCACTCTCCTGGCCGCCATGGAAGGCGCGGGCAAGTTCGTCGAGGACGAGGAACTGCGCGAAGCCCTCAAGGAACGCGGCCTGGGCACTCCGGCCACCCGCGCCGCGACCATCGACCACCTGGTCAAGGAGCGCTACATCGAGCGTGAAGGCCGCGACCTGGCCCCGACCCACAAGGCCGAGGATCTGGTCAAATTCCTGCGCACCTTTAAGATCGACGCCCTCACCCGCCCCGAGCTTACCGGCGAGTGGGAGCACCGCCTCCGTCAGATCGAGGAGGGCACGCTCTCCCGCGATGAGTTCATGAAGGGCATCGCCTCCATGACCGAGGAGATGATCAACAACCTCAACGCCCCGCCCCCGGCCAAGGAGACGCACCTGATCTCCCCTCTGGACAAAACCCCCCTGCTCGAAGACCACCGCGCGTGGTTCTCGCAGGAGTCGGTTGATGTGCGTGGGCGCGCCATCCCGAAGGTTTCCGTCAACAAGGTCATCGGCAACCGCAAGCTCGACCCCGACGAGGTGGAAGTCCTCTTGGACAAGGGTGAGATCGGCCCGCTCGACGGCTTCAAGTCCCGCATGGGCAAAGCCTTTTCCGCCGTGCTCAAGCTGGCCGAAAAGGACAACGGCTCCCTCCGCGTAGAGCTGGACTTCGGCGACAACGGCAACGGCCCCGGCGACGAGGACATCGACCTGTCGCAGTTCCCCGTCGTGGGCACCTCCCCCGTGGACAACACTCCCGTGCACGAGACGCCCAACGCCTACATCTCCGAGGGCAAAGACGCCAAGGGTCGCGCCACCTTCCGCATGAGCCGCAACATGCTCGGCAAGGCTCTCCCCGCCGAGCAGATCAAAAAGCTCCTGACCAACCGCAAGACGGACCTCATCCAGGGCTTCCGCTCGAACCGCACCAAGCGCCTTTTCGACGCCTTCCTCATCCTCCAGGACGACGGCGGCATCAAGTTCGAGTTCCCGCCCCGCCCCGCCAAGAAAGCGGCGAAAAAAGCCGCCAAGGACGCCCCCTCGGAAGCCCCCAAGGAAAGCTGAGCCATGCTGAAAATCCCTCCCGGCGATTTCCTCGGCGCGATCTTCGACTGCGACGGCACGCTGGCCGACAGCATGCCCGTGCACTACCGCGCCTGGGTCGAGGCGTTCAAGGCCCATCACGCCAAGTTCGACTTCACCTGGGAGATTTTCTACTCCATGGCCGGGACCGGGCTGGAGGATTCCGTCGTGCAGCTTAACCAGCGCTTTAACGACACCCTCGACCCCGCTGCCGCCGTCCGCAGCCAGATGGAGATCCTCGACCGGCTGCACCACGAGGTCACGCCCATCGTGGAGGTGGTCGAAATCGCCCGGCACTACGCCCAGGCGGGCAAAAAAGTTTCCGTCTCCAGCGGCGGCACCTACCGCCACGTCCACGAGACGCTGCGCCAGATCGGCGTGCACGACCTGTTCCCGGTCATCATCACCCGCGAGGACTACGCCCGCAGCAAGCCCGCTCCGGACTGTTTCCTGCTCGCCGCCGAACGCATGGGCGTTCCCCCGTCCGCCTGCCTCGTCTTCGAAGACAGCCACCTCGGCATCGCCGCCGCCGACGCCGCCGGCATGGCCTCCGTCTATGTCGAGCCCGAGACCTACTCCAGAGGCTCGGGAATATAAGAGCTGGTCACAAAGAGCACAAAGAAGACACGAAGCTCACAAAGGCAGGGCTGGCGGTGGGGCCAACGTTATTTCTATTTACGCTTGGTATTTGCCGCTGCGCGATCGGCGCAAATCCTTCGGCGTGAAATAGCTCCCCCGACAAAGCCTACCACACACGCCAACCACCCCGGCCATAATGGAGGCCTGCTGCTCTCACAAATGTAATAAACCAATGCGTGAAGATAGCGCCTGCCTCCGTCTTCAACTTTGATATGCCATTGCTCATCGAGAATTTCCGCCACATCCGCCTCTGTCAGCTTACCCTGGACAACTTTCGACTGTATCCAGCCAGCCAGTTTGTACTCAAAATAACTGACACTAGATGAAGCATTGGACTCGACATTGAGAGGCAACACATAGGCAAAAAATAACCAAATCACTCCAAGAAAAAGGAGTAAAACTGAGAGCGCCTCGTTCAGTGATGTGCGAAACTTCATACCCCTCAAAATCCTCCCAATAACAGTATATATCATTTCCCGTTTATAACTGCAATAATCCCGAGACTAGGCTTTTACCGGATCACCCAGTTTTGATGCTTGCCTCAGCGATTCCCTACCTCACGGCAGCCACGGGAACTTCCGGAAGTCGGGAGCACGCTTCTCGACGTAGGCGCGGCGGCCTTCGTCGCCCTGCTCGGTCAGGTAATAGAGCAGCGTGGCGTTGCCCGCCAGCTCCTGCAGGCCCTGCTGGCCGTCCACATCGGCATTGAACGCGCTCTTGAGCAGGCGGATGGCGAGCGGGCTGTGCTGCATGATTTCGCGTGCCCACTTGACGCCCTCTTCCTGGAGTTGCCCAACCGGCACGACCTCGTTGACCAGGCCCATGTCGAGCGCCTGCTGCGCGTTGTACTGGCGGCAGAGGTACCAGATTTCGCGAGCCTTTTTCTGACCAACGATACGGGCGAGGTAGCTGGAGCCAAACCCGCCGTCGAAACTACCCACGCGCGGTCCGGTCTGCCCGAAGACGGCATTGTCGGCGGCAATGGTCAGGTCGCAGACCACGTGCAGCACGTGCCCGCCGCCGATCGCGTAGCCCGCCACCAGCGCGATCACAACCTTCGGCATGGAGCGGATGAGCTTCTGCAGGTCGAGCACGTTCAGGCGCGGCACGCCATCCTTGCCCTGATAGCCGCCCGCCTGATGGCCGCGAATCTTCTGGTCGCCCCCGGCGCAAAAGGCGTACTTGCCGTCGGTCTGAGGATTGGCCCCGGTCAGCAGAACCACGCCGACACTCGGGTCTTCGCGTGCATCGGTGAAGGCCGCGATCATCTCGGCCACCGTGTCGGGGGTAAAGGCGTTGCGCCGATGCGGACGGTTGATCGTCACGCGGGCGATACCCTCGCCCTCCAGCTTTTCGTAAACGATTTCTTCAAACTCCCTGACTTTGGTCCAATTCATAACAGAAGGTCGTTGTGTATTCAATTTTAATGACAAAATAAAGCGGCCACATGCGCGAGCAGACTAACTCTGCGCCGAGGAATTTCCGCCCGCTGGCTTATCCTCACCGGATTGGCTCTGTGGCGACGCACTCGCCCCCGAGGAAGGCTTCCTGCGGCGTCGCGGACGAGCAGATTTCTTTTTTACCGCAGCAGTCTGCGGCTCACTGCGATCGTCCACCCCGGAACGCGGTGCATGCGCAGGGCTCGAAGCAGACGTTGAATCTGGAACAGTTGCAGAACGGACAGGAGGCGCGTCAACAGTGCGGGCGGCCACCTCTCCCTCCGCGTCGGATTTTTTCCCCCGAGAGCGGCGGCGGGTTGATTTCTTTTTCGGCGCAGAATCGGACACGTCAGTCGGCTTGGCGGCGGGTTTTGAGTCGGCGGGCTTCGTCTCCCCTCCGAGCAGCGCCTTGCGCAGCGGCACATCGTCGGCGGAATCCGTCACCACCTCGATGATACGGACGCCCTCGCGGGGAAGTTTGCTGACCAACCGGTCCAACTCGGACCAATCCTTCGGCTTCACGTACTCGACACCGTGCGCGGCGGCGAGCTTTTCAAAATCCACCCGTTGCGGCGTAGCGAAAAATTCCTCAAAGGGGGGATCAAACTTCGCGATGGCGAGGTTCTCAAAAATCCGCCCGCCCCCGTTGTTGACGAGGATCACAGTCAGGCTACCGCGCAGGCGCGGGGCGCTCAGCAGACCGTTGCTGTCGTGGAGGAATGCGAGGTCCCCCGTAAGCAAAACCGCGGACCGCCCGCCGTGGGCGAGGCCGAGCGCGGTCGAGAGCGTGCCGTCGATGCCGTTCGCGCCGCGGTTGGCGCAAACGGCGTAGCCGCGTTCCGAGGGCTGCCAGAACATCTCCGCATCGCGCACCGGCATGCTTGCGGCGATGAATACCGGCGTCTTTTCCGGCAAGCGTCGAGAGAGCAGCCAGGGAATTTTTCCCTCAAAGAATGTTTCGCAGCCGCGTAGTTCTTTTTGGATACGCTCTGAGCAAGTCCCATCGGCCTTGAGCCACGCCTCGGCGTAGCGGCTCATCGGGGCCACGTGCATGTCGAGCTCATCGGTAAAGACATCGTCGCCGAGTCGCAGGTGTGTGGCGCGGGTGTGCAGGCTGTCGAGGTTGCGGTACGAGCCGTCGATGACGAGCGTCTCGGCTTCTGTATCCGCCAGCCAACTACGCAGAAGCTTGCTCGTGGGCAAGTCCCCGAACTGGAGCACAAAGTCCGGGCGATGCTTGTCCGACCAGTGACGGTCACGCACGAGCGCATGGTAGTTGGTCACGAGCGGCGCGTGCTTGGGCGCGTGAGTGCGCAGCGGAGAAAGCACATCGGCCAGGACCGGCCAGCCGAGCATCCGGGCCATGCCGAAAACCGTCTCGGCATAGGCGGCGGGGTTCTCCACCCGCGTGCAACCGGCCACGATCAGCCCGCGCTCATGCTGTTCGAGCGAGTCGAGCGAGGCGACGGTACCGGATACCTGCGGGGGCGTTACCTCGGCCAGGAATTTTTCCACGTCAAAGCCCTTGGGCAAAAACGGATGCTCCGCCGGGACCGGCGCGAGCGGATCGCGGAAAGGAACGTTCAGGTGTACCGGGCCTGGCAGCGGCGTCAGAGCCCGGCGGAAGGCATGGCGCAAGGTCTGCCGCAGGTAGCGCAGGCGCTCGACGCCGGGCAGGGCCAGTTCGTGTTCCCAAATGGCGTAGGAGCCGTAGATTTTCCGCTGGTCGATGGTCTGGCCGGATGCGCAATCGCGCATTTCGGGCGGGCGGTCAGCGGTCAGCACGATCAGCGGCAGGCCGCTCATCTGCGCCTCGATCACGGCGGGCAGGTAGTTGGCGGCGGCAGTGCCGGAGGTACAGACCAGGGCGACGGGCTTTCCCGTCCGCCGGACGAGTCCGAGCGCGAAGAAACCCGCCGAGCGCTCGTCGAGCACAGGAATGGCCTCGATGTCGGCGCAGGTGGCGAAGCCCAGCGTCAGCGGCGCGGAGCGCGAACCGGGCGAGATGACCGCATGCCGCAGGCCGAGCCGGGCCAGTGTTTCGGCCACGAGGCCGCCCCAGAATACATTCAGGTTTGCCAGGCAGAGTTTGTCCATCTTCAGCGAAGCGTATCAAGCATGGCCCGCAGTTTCAAATCTGTTTCCGCCTGCTCGCGGGCCGGGTCCGAGCCCTCGACGATGCCCACCCCGGCATAGAGTCGGGCGCGATTGCCCTCGACCAACGCCGAGCGGATCGCGACCACGAAGTCGCCCTCCCCGCGCCAGTCGAGCCAGCCGAGCGTCCCGGCGTAGAGGCCGCGGGTGAAATTCTCAATCCGCCCGATGTGCGGGACGGCGTCCTCGCGCGGCACGCCGCCGACGGCGGGCGTCGGGTGCAGCTCGCCCACAGCGTCGAGCAGGGAAACGCTTTCCGGCAGCGCGGCCTCAATCGGGGTCAGCAGGTGCTGGACATTGGGCAGCTTAAACAAACGGGGCTGCGCGGCACACTCGGGGCCGAGCCCGAGCGCGCGCAAGCGCCGGGCGATGGCCTCGGCCACGTGCCGGTGCTCGCGCTGATCCTTGTCGCAGGCCAGCAGTTCCGCGCCGAGACGGGCGTCCTCGCGGGCACTGAGGCCGCGCGGGGCGGAACCAGCCAGCGCCCCGGTGACCAGGCGTCCGCCGACAGCCTGCGCGAGCCGCTCCGGAGTCGCCCCGATGAAGCTGCGGGCGCGTCCGTCAGAAAAGGAAAAGGCGAAGCACGAGGGGTAGCTCTCGCGAAAGGCGTTCAGCGTCTCCAGCGGGTTAAAGGCGCGTCCGGCCTCCAGGTCCACAGCGCGGGCAAGTACGATTTTCCGGTAAAGCCCGGCGCGGATATCCGCCAACGCCTGCCCGACCGCGGCGGGGAACCAGTCCGCACCGCCGATGTCATGCTTTTTGAATACAGCCGGAGGCGCGGCTTCTTCCGTCGGGAGCGCCGAGTAATCGAAGACGGAAAACTTCGCGTGCGCGGCGAGGACTTTTTGCGCCAGCAGTTCTATGGGCGCATCAGCGGTGACGGGGACATTGGCCACGGCGGTGGAGACGCCATGCCGCCGCCCAACCTGCCAGCGCGGGATGAACACGGTGGCGGGCGCGAAGGCCGCATCTTCCTCCGAAGCGTCCGCCCCGAAGGTGAACGCGGCAAAGGCACGCGGGCCGCTGTGCGGGCGGTCGAGATCGCCGATGGCGATGGTGTTGTCCCACAGTCCAGCCAACCAGTCACGAGCGCGGGCGAAGCGCTCCGCCCCGGCAAAGGTTTCACTAAAGACGGCCTCGGCCCCGGCCACCGCCTCGTCGGCCTGCGGCTGCTCCAGGTAGAGGTGCAGCTCACCCGGCTCGTAGATCGACTCCAGTACGGCGAGCGGGTCGATGTGCTTGACCGCGAGAGAAATGCTCGCCAGTTGCGGGCAGCCTTTCGTCGCCGCGACCTCGCGCACGTAGCCCAGAAAAGCCAGCAGGCCGTTCAGGTCGCGGTTCGGGAAACGCTCTGAGGGGACGATCTCCATGCGGGGGTTATCTGGATTAGTAAATCATTTGCTGAAGCCTGCTCGTTGTTCAGGCATTCAAACTTAATAGACACGTGGACAATACCCCCATCAAAAATCCAATCATTGCGTAAAGTAGTTTAGCCGCCCGATTGGAGGAAATTGCATGTATCAATGAGCTGGCGATAACGGCCATTGCTCCAGAGACAACCAAGCATCCCCAAAGCTTCACCGTCCCAAATCCCGCGAATAAAGCCAGGTAGGCGATCGCTCCGGCCCATCCACCGAGAAAGGCGAAAAACTCCAACACAAGCCATTGTCGAATATGGACTCCACCTTTGTTCATCTTCGACACACGAGTTTTTTTTCGACGGGTTTACTCTGACTGCGGGCGGGGGAAGAGGATGGTTTTCTCGCCGAGGGTTTTGCCTTCGAGGCGGGTGCCCCAGTCGAGGTTGCCCGCGTAGGCGGTGACGGCGTCCGTGCCCAACAGGCCGAGCGTTTTTTCCGCCACACCGGGCATGACCGGAGTCAGCAGCACGCAGGCCAGGCGCAGTCCCTCGGCCATCGTCGCCAGCGAGGTGGCGAGCTTGGCCTGGTCGGCGGGATCGTCGGACTTGGCCAGCTTCCAGGGGGCGCGGATTTCGGCGTAGCGGTTGATCGCGCGGATGAAGCCAAAAGTCTTGTCGAGGCCGTTGTGGAACTGGAACTGCTCGAAGCGCTCCTGTACTTCGGGGCAGGTCTCGGCCCAGAGTTTGCGCAGGTCCTGCTCGGGCTCCTCGTCCACCGTGGCCGCGGGGATGAGCCCGCCCTGGCAGTAGCGGCCTCCCATGTTGAGCAGGCGCGAGAGGAGGTTGCCCAGGTCGTTGCCGAGGTCGTCGGTGTAGCGCGTGAGGAACTGCTCCGTGGTAAAGTCGCTGTCCTGTCCGACCGTCATCTCGCGGATAAAGAAGTACCGCAGCGAGTCGGGGCCGAACTTCTCAGCCAACTCCAACGGATCGACGATGTTGCCCGCGCTCTTGGACATTTTTTGCCCGGAGAGATTCCACCATCCATGCACAAGCAGGTGGCGCGGCAGCTCGATGCCGGAGGCCTTCAGCATGATCGGCCAGTAAACCGAGTGCGGCGGCACGAGGATGTCCTTGCCGATGACGTGGAAGTCCGCCGGCCAGCGCTTTTCAAAGTTGTCCGTGCCGTCACCGTAGCCAGGGGCGCTGATGTAGTTCGTGAGCGCGTCGAACCACACATAGGTCACGTAGTCCTCATCAAAGGGCAGCGGGATGCCCCACTCCAGGCGCTCCTTCGGGCGGGAAATACACAGGTCGTTGAGCGGCTCCTTCAGGAACTCGAGCACCTGCTTCTGCCGGAAGCGCGGGAAGATAAAGTCCTCCTGCGTCTTCAGGAAATCGATCAACCAATCCTGGTATTGGCTCAGTTTAAAGAAGTAGTTCTTCTCCGTGATCTCGATCACCTCGCCGAAAATCTCCGGCCACTCGCCATTAACCTTGTCCTTCTCTTGCAGAAACTGCTCCTGCCGCGCGCTGTAAAAGCCCTTGTACTCGGCCTGGTAAATTTCGCCCTTGTCGTAGAGCCCTTGCAGGATGCTGCGGACCACATCCTTGTGCCGGGGCTCGGTCGTGCGGATGAAGTCGTCGTTGGAAATGAGCATCACCTCGCACAGCCGTCGGAACTCGCCCGCCACGCGGTCGCAGAAATCCTGCGGCTCGATGCCCTGCTTGCGGGCGCTCTGCTGGACCTTCTGCCCGTGCTCGTCGAGGCCGGTGAGGAAATATACCTCGTCGCCCTGCAAGCGGCGATGCCGGCAAATCACGTCGGAGAGCACCTTCTCATAAGCGTGCCCGATGTGCGGTGAGCCGTTGGCGTAGTCAATCGCGGTGGTGAGCGTAAAAGTCTTCATGGCAAGGGGAACAAGGAAACCCGCCCGCCCCCAAAGCTCAACCCAAAACTCCGGGGTGCGTGACCGCACGGGACATTGAGGGGGGCAAGCCCCCCTACGGAGCCAAAAAGGCTCCTACCCCGTGCGTGACCGCACACGACATTGAGGGGGCAAGCCCCCTACGGAGCCAGAAAGGCTCCTACCCCCAATTTGCGAGCGCCGTGGCCGACTCAAGAAAGACGCTCCACTACTCCCCGTTGGCACGGAACCACTCGATCAGGGCCTGGACGGCCTTGGCACGGTGGCTGATGTGGTTTTTCACGTCGGAGCCGAGCTCGGCCAGGGTCTGATCGTAGCCTTCGGGGGCGAAGAGCGGGTCGTAGCCGAATCCGGCGTGACCGCGCGGGCGGATCACGATCCGGCCCTCGCAAGTGCCGTTGAAGACGGTTTCCTTGCCAGCGTGGTCCATCAGCACAAAGCAGCAGACGAAGCGGGCGGTTCGGCGATCGCGCGGCACCATCGCCAGTTCGTCCATCAAGCGGTGGTTGTTCTCGTCGCTGGTCGAGCCGGTCCCGGCGTAGCGGGCCGAGCGCACCCCCGGGGCCCCGCCGAGAATGTCAACGGCCAGGCCGCTGTCATCGGCCAGGACCCAAGCGTCTCCGGGCAGTTTGGGGGCAAGCGCGGCGGCTTTCAGGCGGGCATTGGCGACGAAGGTTGAGCCACTCTCATCCACATCGGGCATGCCGCCCAGCGCGGCCGCCGACTCCAATACGACCGGTACATCCGCCTCGGCCAGCATGGCGGCGATTTCCTCAACTTTGTGAGCGTTACTGGTGGCCAGGTAAACAGTGAATTTCTTGGACATTATGGATAAACGATGTGACCGCGCATGAGCTGGTCGTCCCCGTAGAGGGCGTGACGAATGTTTTTCAGGCGGGGTGCGGCATCGAGAGTCGTAGAAACAAGCCCGCGCAGCGCGGGCAGGGCTTCGGGGTCAGCCAGGAAAACCGGGGCGCGGTAGGAAAACAGGTAGTCGATCCGGTGCTCCTCCAGCAACAGCCCCAGCAAGCTGGACCCGCCCTCGACGTAAACACCGGTAATCCCGGCCTCGGTACATTTTTCCAAAAATGAGTCGAAAAAGCGCGCAGCGCGCATTTGCCAGACTTCCACGCCCGCGTCATTGAGGGTCTTCAGCCGGCGGGGGGCGTCGGCAGAATCCGTGACGACAATGGTCTGGCCGCGCCACTCGTCCGAGTAAACACGGGGCAGCGGTTCGCCGACCGTGCGCAGGGTCCGGTCAAAGATAAAGCGCGTCGGGCACCAGGTCTCCTCCAGGCGGCTGGTCAGCGCCGGATTGTCCACCCGCAGGGTATTCGACCCGACCGCGATGGCCGGGAAATAACGCCGCCAGCGATGAACGTCGCGCCGGGCCTCCTCACCGGTGATCCATTTCGAGTGGCCTTCCCGCGTCGCGGTGTGACCATCAAGCGTGGATGCGATCTTGGCCGCGACCAGCGGACGCTTGTGCACGATCCAGTGGTTAAAAATCAGGTTCAGGTCTTCGCAATCGGGCGCGAGCACGCCGGAAACCACTTCCACGCCGCGCTCCCGGAGCACGTCCAGGCCCCGGCCTGCGTGGTCGGGGTTCGGGTCGGTCGCGCCGACCACGATCTTGAGAATACCGGCCCGCAGGATCGCCTCGGTGCAGGGCGGGGTGCGACCCTCCGTGCTGCACGGCTCCAGCGTCACGTAGAGCGTCGCGCCGGGCTTGGGGTCGCGCCCGAGGGCGCGGATGGCGGCGACTTCGGCATGGGCCTCACCGGCTTTTTCGTGCCAGCCTTCTGCCACGATCTTGCCCTCCTCGACGATCAACGCGCCCACCATCGGGTTGGGATGGGTCTTGCCCCAGCCCCGGCGGGCCAGAGCCAATGCGCGCCGCATAAACGTCGTGTGGGCCGGATCCGTATTCATGGAACCAACCGGTCTATGAATCTTCTCTCCCCTCTGGCGAGAGAAATCTTTGTCACCCACTCGTGACAAAAATCACTTCCCACTCGCCGCTCCCTCAGAACAGCTCCCGCAGGCGCGGAACGTCCACTTCCGTCAGCCGGTGGACAGCCAGATCAGCGAGGCCGAGGTCTTCGAGGCGGTGGGTCGTGGCGACGCCGACGACCTTCATGCCCCCGGCCCGCCCGGCCTCCAAACCGTGGATTGCATCCTCGAAAACCACACAGTCCTCCGGGCTGCGGTCGATCTTTTTCGCCGCCACCAGAAAGACCTCCGGGTCGGGCTTGCCCACGGTCACGTCCTCGGCGCTGGTGATGTCCGCGAAGTACTCGCGCAGGTGCGCGATGTCCATGATCGTCTCGATGTTCTCGCGAGAGGAGGAGGTGCCGACGCAGCACGGAATGCCCGCTTCCTTCAGCCCCCGCAGCAGGTCGTAGACGCCGGGCAACGGCTCAATCCCGCGTTCGCGAATAATTTCGCGGTAAAGGGCCTCCTTGCGGTCGCCCAGGCGGGCGATTTCAGCCGGGTCGGTCGTCCAACCAAGGATTTCCGGGATGATAACGGTGTTCTTGCGTCCGAATCCGCGCTTGAAATGCCCCGGCGGGAGGGTGAGCTTTTCCTCCGCAGCCAGGAGATCCCAGCTCAGTTCGTGAGCGGCGGACGAATCCACGATGACGCCGTCCCAGTCGAAAAGTGCTCCTTGCAGACTTGCCATAGGGCCGCAAGCATGCCGCAGGCGCGGACGCAGGGCACGGCTTTTTTACACCCGAAGGGTAAAAAAAAGGCGTGATTAATCCCCGTGAATAGTGGTTTACTCCCGCGCATGGTCATTAAGCCGAAAATCCGCGGATTCGTTTGCATCACCTCTCACCCCACCGGGTGCGCCGCCCACGTGCAGGAAGAAATCGACTACGTCGCCAGCCAGGGCTCCATCGAGGGCGGCCCCAAGCGCGTGCTCATCGTGGGCTCCTCCACCGGCTACGGACTTTCCTCGCGCATTGTGACGGCCTTCGGCTTCGGAGCGGACACGGTCGGCGTGTTCTTCGAGCGCCCCAGCTCCAACGGCCGCCCCGCCAGCGCCGGGTGGTACAATACCGCCGCCTTCACCCAGGCCGCCGAGGCCCGCGGCCTCTTCGCCGGGAACATCAACGGCGACGCCTTCTCCAATGAGATCAAGCAGCAGACCATCGACATGATCCGCGACAAGCTCGGGCAGGTCGATCTGGTCATTTACAGCCTGGCTTCGCCGCGCCGGACCGACCCCGAGACGGGCGAGGTCTTCAAGTCCGTACTCAAGCCCGTGGGCTTCCCCTTTACTGCCAAGACGCTCGACACCGACAAGAAGCAGATCGCCGAGCATGTCATAGAACCTGCCACCGAGCAGGAAATCGCCGACACCGTGAAGGTCATGGGCGGCGAGGACTGGGTCCTGTGGATGGACGCGCTCAAGGAAGCCGGTGTGCTGGCCGAGGGCGCAGGTACGCTCGCCTATTCCTACATCGGGCCGGAAGTCACCCACCCGATCTACCGCAGCGGCACCATCGGCAAGGCCAAGGAGCACCTTGAAAACACCGCCGCCACCCTGACCGCCAAGGGCATCCCCGCCTGGGTCGCGATCAACAAGGCCGTGGTCACGCAGGCCAGCTCGGCCATCCCCGTGGTCCCGCTCTATATCTCACTGCTCTTCAAGGTGATGAAGGAGAAAAACCTCCACGAAGACTGTATCCACCAGATGCAGCGCCTCTTCGCGGAGAAGTTCCACAACGGCAAGCCCGAGACCGACCACGAAGGCCGCATCCGCCTGGACGACTGGGAAATGAAAACCGAAGTCCAGGACGCGGTGAAAAGCCTCTGGCCCACCGTCACCTCGGAAAACCTGGAAGCCATCTCCGACTTCGCCGGCTACCAGACCGACTTCCTCAAGCTCTTTGGCTTCGGCCTGGACGGGGTCGATTACGACGCCGATGTCGAGGTGGACGCCCCCCTCGACGCCTGAGCCCCGGCTGGCACGCCGTCTTTTCCTCACACCCCCCGGTACCCGCCATGACAATGTCACGGCGGATACCGGGAAAAAGTGTTGAAAACCGCCGCCGGCATGCTTTATCTACGAGGCTGATTCAATTTTATGCTGACTAACAAGGTTCCACACACCACAGACCCCACGCCCCACTCCAGCGGGCATGCCGCGTCTTCACGGCAACTCAATTCGTAATGGGTAACTTGCCGTTTTCAGGAGGAGGTCGCCGCCCGGGCAGTAACCGGCGTCGACAGCAACATAACCGGGGCCCTCGCAAGAACGAGCGCATCCGCGTGCCGGAAGTGCGCGTCATCGGACCCGATGGCAAGCAGATCGGTATCATGCAGACGCGTGAAGCCCTCGCGCTTGCCCAAAACAACGGGCTCGACCTGATCGAGATTTCCCCCACTGCCCGCCCGCCGGTCTGCCGTATCCTCGACTACGGCAAGTACATGTACGAGCAGAGCAAGAAGGAGAAGGAAAGCAAGGCCAAGTCCCACAGCTCCGCCAGCAAGCTCAAGGAAGTCAAGTTCCGCGTCCGTATCGAGGAACACGACTACATGACCAAGCTCAAGCGGGGCGAACAGTTTCTGGCCAAGGGCTCCAAACTCAAGATGACCCTGATGTTCCGGGGCCGCGAAATGGAGCACAAGGACCTCGGCTTTGACGTAATCAAGCGCGCCGTGGCAGACCTCTCCCACATCGCCAATGCAGACGCACCCGCCAAGCTGGTCGGGCGCAACATTACGCTGACGATGTCCCCCCTCCCCGCCAACAAGCGCAAGCTCAAGTACAACGTCCGCATCGAAGACGATATCGACGACGACGAAGACGACGAGGAATAATTCTCCCGGGCCGCATACAGCGGCCCGGCCTTTTCCCTCATTTTATCAGGACCGCCCCCCCCGGTCCACGGGTCCGATTTTACCCGCCAACAGCAGCTCTCTCAAAATTGTCTCGGCACCAACAGGGAACCGCCTCCAAGATACGGGCACGAATGCGCTATGAGTAATCCGCACGCATGCTTCAGACCTTGGGCGCTGCTTCCGCTGCTTATCACCGCCTTCCTTCTGATCCCGAGCCCCCGCGCGGCCGCCCAGGCAACGATCAACGGCACCACCTACATCTCCCTCGACACCGTGGCCGGGCAGCTCGGAATGAGCTCGCGCTGGATCAAGAGCGGCGAGGAGGCCGAGCTGAAAAGCCAGTGGACCACGATGCGCTTCCTCGTCCACAAGCGCTGGTTCTTCCTCAACGGCGAACGCATTTACCTGGGCATGCCCGTGGCCTCGAACCGCGGCCAGGCCATGATCGCCCAGCGCGACTACGACACCACGATCCGCCCGCTGCTCACGCCCACGCAATTCGAGCCCGTCCCCAAGCTCTACCGCATCGTGATCGACCCCGGCCACGGCGGCAAGGACCCCGGCGCCCAGAACACCAGCCGGGGCGTCAACGAGAAAACCCTTACCCTCGATGTGGCCCAACGCCTCAAGCGCAAGCTGGAGGCCGTCGGCTACAAGGTCATTCTGACCCGCGACTCGGACAAGTACGTTTCGCTCGGAGCCCGTCCCGCCCTGGCCAACCAGGTCAACGCCGACCTGTTCATAAGCCTGCACTTCAACGCGGTGGACGACCCCCGAGTCAGCGGCGTGGAGACTTACGCCATGACGCCACCCTACCTGCCCTCGACCAGCGGCTCCACCCTCACCGCCTCGGCCCGCAAGTCCTACCCCGGGAATAAAAATGATCCCTGGAACCTGCTCGCCGCCTACTACCTGCAAACCTCCATGGTCCGCAACCTGGGCGCGACTGACCGTGGGCTCAAGCGCGCGCGCTTTGCCGTGCTCAAGGATCTCAACTGCCCCGGCGTGCTCATCGAGGGTGGCTTCCTCTCCAACCCGGCCGAAGCCGAGCGCCTGAAAACTTCCGCCGAGCGCGAGAAACTCGCCAACTCCTTGCTGGAGGGCATCCTCCTCTACCAGAAAAAACTCAACATCCTGCGCGGAAAAGGATAAAACGCTCCCGTGAATTTCCTGTCCTTCCTTTCGATCGCCCTCGGTGGCGCCCTCGGGGCGGTCAGCCGGGCCGTCATCGGGATCTGGATTCCCGCCGAGTACCCCTGGGCCACGCTCGCGGTCAATGTGATCGGTTCGCTCCTGATCGGCTTCATCTTCGGACTGGAGGCCTTTCACCACCTCAACCCGCACCTGCGCCTGCTCCTGACGACCGGCTTCTGCGGCGGGTTGACGACCTTTTCCACCTTCAGCTACCAGACGATGGCGCTCTTCCGCGAGGGCAACACAACCGGCGCGCTTGCCAACATCGCCCTTAACCTCGTGCTGACACTGGCGGCGGTCGCCGCCGGACTGAAACTGGCTGGACTTACGGCCCGGGTTTAGGCTTTCTGAGGCCATGCCCATGTCGCTCTCCCTCCGCCACCGGCAACCCGTCAACGCGCAACGGTCCCGTTTCGGTTGGCCCCTGATCTCCGCCCTCCTGGCCTGCCTGCTTTTTACCAGCCTCAGCCACGCCGCTCCTTCTCCCGAGCGCGTCGTCGTCGTCGCCAACTCCGCCGATCCGGTCTCCGGGCAAATCGCCCGCTACTACATGGAGAAGCGCGGCATCCCGGAAAAAAACCTGATCGAGCTGGAAACCTCCACTGAGGAGGAGGTCACTTGGGATGAGTTCATCACGACGATTTACAACCCGCTGCGCACCCGGCTGGTGCTGAAGGACTGGCTCAGCGGCACCATCAGCAGCCAGACCGACGACGACGGGCGCATTCAGGCCGCGCTCGCCACCAACAACATCGACTTTCTCGTTCTGTGCCGCCTTCCCGTCAAAATTGCGGAAGACAAGGAACGCCGCAACCGGGCTGAAAAACTCCCCTCCCAGAAGGAATTCCAGATTAACCGGGGTTCCATCGACAGTGAGCTGGCGCTGATGATGCACAACAACACGCCCACCATCGGCTTTGTCGCCAACCCGCTCTTTGGCAAGTACGAGCCGCCGCGCGCGGTGGCCGAAACCGTCGTCAAGGTGGCCCGGCTCGATGGCCCCGGCTTCGATGCGGTCAAGCGCAGCCTCGACTCCGCCCTCGAAGCCGAGCGCCTCGGCCTGCGCGGGCGCGGCTACATCGACATGGGCGGACCGCACGGCGACGGCGACCGCTGGATCGAGCAGTCGGGCAAGATCATTGAGCACATGGGCTACCCCGTCAGTTGGGACAAGGAGCGCCCGCTCATCGGCTGGAAAAACCGCGTGGACGCCGCCGCTTTCTACTTCGGCTGGTGGACGAACGACATCACTGGCGTCTTCGCCGACCCGGCCTTCCGCTTCCCGCCGGGAGCCATCGCCTTCCACATCCACAGCTATTCCGCTGGCTACATCCGCCGCCCCACCAACGGCTGGGCCGGCCCCCTGATCGCCCGCGGCGCGGCGACCACCGTCGGGAATGTTTTTGAGCCCTACCTCCAGCTCACCCACCGTCCGAACCTTTTCATTGAAGGCATGATGAAGGGCCTGAGCGCGGGCGAAGCCGCCTACTACTCGCTGCCCGTCCTGAGCTGGATGACCGTCTGCCTCGGCGACCCGCTCTACCAGCCCTTCAAAACCGACCTCGACGCCCAACTCGCCCAGGGCCTCGACCACCCCGACGAGCTTTCCCAATACGCCGTCCTGCGCAAGATGAAGCTCATGCGCGCAGATAAGCAGTACGAAGACTCTTTTATCTACGGGGTTGAGCAGAACCGCCGTCTCCAGGGGATCGCCTTGGCCTTTTCCCTCGCACGGCAGTATCAGATGCGCGGCTCGCGCAGCAAGGCCCTCGAAATGCTTGAACCCTGGCTGGACCGCCCGCAACTGGATGTCAGCCAGTGGAGCATGTACTACGAGATGGGCACGTTTCTGGAATCCATTGGCGAGAACGAAAAGGCACTCGGCATCTACAAGTACCTGATCACGCTCGCCGCCGACACCCCACCCGCGCTCACCGTTTATTACAGCGCCGCCATCGAGCTGGCCCACCGCATGGGCGAGACCGGCCAGGCCGAGGGCTGGCAGTCCGACCTGACACGGATGCAGTTCGAGGAGCAGGAGAAGCGTGTCCGCCAGAAGATGCAGAACAACCGCCCCTAGTATCCGTGTATGTAATGTTCGCAACCCAATCGGAAGGCCGGGGCCAGTTGAGATATTCAGCCCTCCATGATTTTCTTTCCCACACGCAGAATCGCACTTTACAGCTCCACTCAGAGCACTATGTTGATGTTTTAAGCTGCGGGCGTCGTATAACGGCTATTATGTGAGCTTCCCAAGCTTGAGACGAGGGTTCGACTCCCTCCGCCCGCACCACGCTCAAGTCACTCATAGACAATCATTTAAGACAAGATTTGAGCGGTCCAAGAATTGAGATTTAATGTCTCAATAGAGTCAGAATTCGCCTGATTTTGCCTGTTCCCGTCAAAATTTCTAGTAACTTCTAGTAACGTTTCTTGACCCGTTTTCCAAGAGGTTCGATAGTGCTTCTGTGGCCATCACGCAGAAGAAGTCCGGGAAGTGGCTATGCCGCCTGCAAATCCCCACCAGCGAAAACGACTCAGCCGGGAATCGCAAATATCGCGGGCTGCAAAAGGCCTTTGAAACGAAAGGGGCGGCGGAGGCCTGGGAAAAGCAACAACGCAACCAATACCTTTCGACCGGGCGCGACTCCACCCTGACCCTCATTCAGATCGCCGAATATCGCGAGGCCAAGGAATTGGCCGGGGCACATGACCTCAGAAGCATCGTCAAATATTGGCTGGAACATAACCCCGTTTCAGGTCGTGTGCCCGTCTCGCAAGCCATTGAGGCCTACAAGGCGTCAAAACAGTGGAACGTCTTCGCCGCTTCAACTCAGGCGACAAAATCTCACCAGCTCGGGAAATTCACTGGACGCTTCGGCAGTAGGCAACTGACGGAAATTACCATCGCCGAGGTAGAGACCTACCTGGACGGTTATGCTGAGCCCGTTACCAGAAACAACCACTTACGCACGCTGAAGGCATTTTTCAAGTGGTGTACGCTGCGCGGTATCCGCTACTTGAATGCCAACCCGATTGAGCCGATCGAAACCTTACCTGAATCATTTGACGTACCCGAGTTCATGCCACTGGAGGACGTTCGCAAGATCATGGATCAGGCAACGCAGCATGATACCACATTCATCCCCTTCCTCTCACTTGGCTTTTTTGCCGGATTGCGAACCTCTGAGATCCTGCGACTGGAGAAACGGGATTTTCTATTTCAAGACAGACGCATTAACTTGCGGGGTGAAGTTGCCAAACGCAAACGAGCCGGGAAGCCACTCGCTCGCCTGATCGAAGGGTTGCCAGCTACCCTGTGGGAATGGCTGGAGGCAATTGGCTTCGACGGAAAAATCGATGCCACCAATTACGGCCCTCGGCGCAAGAGCATCTACCGGAACGCGGGGGTTAAGTGGTTCAACTCCGCCGCAAGGCACACCTTCGCAACCTACGCCTATGCCGTTTATGACGCTGGCCAGGTTCGCAAATGGACTGGGCACCGAAACTCCGACAGCCTGCTGCTTACCCATTACGCAGGCTTAGAAGAGCGAGCACGGGGCGAACTGTACTTTCAGATAAAGCCCCCCTATCCCCAACTCCCGATACACAAGCCCGGCAATAAGTACGCTTCCCTCCCTCAATGGCCCGCCCCAGACGAACTAAGGGCAAGAGTGGCCGCTACGTCAAAATCCGAAGTGGCCCGGCAACTGGGAGTTTCTGAAACCGCGGTCCGCAAACACCTGCAACTGTTGTCGTCGTCGGATTAACCCATAAGGTCGTCCAAGTCGTCTTTCTTGAAACGGAAGGTGGTCGTGCCTTCGACGAGGTAGCCCTTGAGTTTTCCAGCCTCTCTTTTTCTGTCGATGGTCCGGGGCGATATTCCCAGGTAATCGGCGGCCTCCTGTTTGGTCATCCAGACCTTATGGTTGAGCATGGACGCGCTCTTCATTGCTTCAGTGCTGGCCTCCATCCTGGAGAGTGTGTCCTGCATTTGCCGATGTTCGCGCTGTTTACGCTGAGCCTCCCTGCGTTGCGCGGTTGCCGTCTCTTCCTCGTCAGCCCATCGGTTCATCAGTTCCCTGACTTCATCTCTGTCGATGGCCTCCTGATAGGCCGTTAGATCTTCAAGACTCGTGCGATGCTCGAAGGGAAAAGGCGGAGTGAAGGAGAAATCTGACATGGTGCCAGCAGCCTGATAAAGAGCCCCCCCAAGAGGCAATCCAGCAATTGCTATGGCGCAAGAAACACCGTTTTATCGACTGACATAAACGAGATATAGCCGGTTTTTGGCTGTTTTTTATGATCTATAACTGCGTTTTTGCCATAGGTCGGGATGTATATAGCTAAAAATTACCTGAAAAAAATTAGTTAAAAAACACAAAAAATCCCAGTCGCTTTTCGTGCTTGGATGAAAACACACCCATTGTGATGCGGGATCGGCCGCTGTGCAATAATTCCGCGCTCCGGGTTATATATTCCTGGTAGCGCCCCCTCTGGGTGCCATCAGCACGGAAAGTATACGGCCGCCTTCCGTTTTCATGATTTATGGCCGATAACGGAAAGGATTCGCCCATGGCGATCACCCTCGAAGCCAACTACGCAAAGAAGTTGGGCCTGCCCGCGTATTCGTCCCACCAATACGCGCTCACCATCCGCACTGAGGTCAACGATCTCTCGCAAATCCAACAGGCCAGTTCCCACCTGTACCGCCAACTCCAGGAGGCGGTGGACCGGGACATCCAGCAAACCGGCTTCCTGCCGACGGGACGCGAGCAGCCCAAGTTCGCTCCACCCGCGCCAGCAGGAGGGCAGCCTACGGGCTTCAGTCGCCGGACTACCTCGGACTGGGCCTGCTCGCCCAAGCAGAAGGCCCTGATCGAGCGGTTGATGCAGGACCACGGCCTTGGGCGCGAGGTCGTGGAGGAATTGGCCCGCACCCGGTTCCAGTGTTCATTGCCCGCGCTCAACAAGATGCAAGCCTCCGGGCTGATCGACGAGATGATCGGCACCTACGGCTCGGTCAAGGGAAGGGGCCGGTCATGATCCAGCCACTTGAACAGCCTCATGGCAACGGCCAGCGTCCGTCCACCAACGGCCTGCTGGACCACCTCTCCGCGAGCACGGTTAAACTCTACCTGACCTGCCCGCTGAAGTTCTGGTTCAAAAAGGTGCTGTGCTTGCCCGAGCCATCCTCACCGAGCCTGCACCTGGGCAAGGCCGTTCACGCGGCCTTGCAGTGCTTCCACCGGGCCCGATGGCGCGGGGAGGCTCACGACTGGCCCACTGTTCAACAGGCGTTTACGGACGCCTTTGATGATCCGACGGAAGCCACTGTGTATCCAAATGTGGATACGCGACAGGCCAATCGCGACAAGGGCATGAAGCTGGTCGAAGCTTACCTCGACTCCGCGCACGGGAAGATGACCGAACTTCCCCTCGGGGTTGAAGTGCTCCTGGAGGAAGACCTCCCGGTCCTGCCCAGTCCGGTCCTTGGGTACATTGACCTGGTGCGTCCGGGCAATGTGCCGGTCGATTACAAGACCTGCGCGAGCACGCCCGATGTCGCACTCGAAGCCTTCCAGCACGAGGTTCAGTTGACGCTGTACCAGTTGCTGATCGAGTCGGCTACGAACGAGGCGGTCTCCGGACGCGAACTGGTTTTTCTGGTAAAAACCAAGACGCCGAAGGTTATCGTGCACCGTCTGCCTGCGGCCACCGAGCGGGAAAAGCAACGGGTACTGGACATTGCCCTGGCGGCGATGGACGGCATCTACCACGAGCGCTTTCACCCTCAACCGGGCATGCACTGCGCCTGGTGCAGCTTCCGGGGTGAGTGCGCGAAATGGACGGGAGGCGAGCGATGATCCAGGCCATCGTCATCGCCGTGGTCAGCGTCGGCGCTGGCCTCCTCATGCTGGGCAACGACAAGAACGAGCCGCCACCTCCGCCCGCCGCAGTGGTTGAGCAGGCTCCGTTTGTGCCGCTGGCCAATGCCCTGTATTGGGTGGGTGGGTGCTCGGTTGCCTGCTCGCTGATATGGGGCCGGAGCATCGTTCGGGCTGCGCAGTGCCGCAGGCAATAGCCGGTCATGCGCAGTCCGTTAAAAAAAACAACCACCCGCATCCAACCCATGAATGCCATCCTGAAAATCGCCCTGGTCGCGCTCACCGCTTACAGCGTGGGCACGCTCGTGGGGCCTGTGGCCATCGGCGCGGTCAACGAGGCCCAGGAAACGCTCAGCCCGTTCCTGGTCATCTCCGTGGCCATCCTCATCGGCTCCATTGGCTATGCCGTCGGAGCGGTGAGGCGTTCGCCCTTCGTGCCGGAATACCCCGAGTACCCGGAACGCGAACGCTACCGTTGAAGCCACCCGTGTAGTGGACAACCAATACAGCCCCGCTTCGTGTTATCCGAGGCGGGGCTTTTGTTTTTTCGCAAGCGCCAAGTCGGCGCATCACTCACCACCCTCAACTCATCAACACCATGATCACCGATACCATCGAACCCGTCTCAGCCACAACCACCAAGCCTTGCAACCTGCTCCTGCACTGCGGTAGCCACGCCGTCAGCCGTGGAGAGCTCGCGCAGGCACCGACGCCACCCCCGACCAGCACCTGGAGGCCGATTGCTCACTTAAAACTCCTGCAAGTCGTGGAGGTCGCCCTGCTTACCCAGGGCTTTGCCATTGCCGGGCAGGCGCATGGGCTCACCCATGACAACGCCCGTTACTTCGGCCTGATCGAGGTCAGCGGCTTTACCCACAACCCGGACTACCACTACGTGGTCGGCGTGCGAAACTCCCACGACATGCGCTTCTCTGCCGGGCTCGTCGCGGGCAGCCAGGTGCTTGTCTGCGATAATCTGTCTTTTTCGGGCGAGATCCAGTTGGCCCGCAAGCACACCCCGCGTATCCTCGACGACCTGCCCCGGCTGGTTGATGCCGCTGTGGGCAAGCTCAGGCGCTACTGGGACCAGCACGATTACCGGGTCATCCGTTACCGCGAGGCCCGCATCAATGACCGGCGTGCCCATGATCTGGTTATCCGCGCTGTCGATACCGGTGTCATGGCCAACGGATACATCCCCAAGGTCCTCTCTCTGTGGAGAAAGCCCCGTCATGAAGCGTTCATACCCCGCACCCTCTGGAGCCTCCAGAACACCTTTACGGAAGTCTTCAAGGGCCGCGTGGACCTACTCCCGGACAGAACCTGACGCCTGCACCGACTCCTCGACCATGAGGCCGGACTCAACTAGGCCTCACAAGCCCTTGGTGTAAACCATGGTTTACACCGGAGAAGCCCCACCATCGGCCCT
>NZ_JACHVB010000026.1 GCF_014230085.1 Ruficoccus amylovorans
ACCCGCGCCCACGACCTCATCATCCGAGCTGTGGATGCAGGCGTCTGCTCCAACCAGCACATCCCCAAGGTCCTCGACCACTGGAGAAACCCCGAACACCCCTGCTTCCGTGTAAGCGTCCGGAGTGTGTCCTGCTTGAGTTGCCTTTGTGAGGGTGGATTTTTCTCTCTGGTAACCCTTGGGGTTTCCCACTGGTTACGATTTGGATTCAGGCTTGGGTTGCTATTGGTGACCATTTGGCAGGTGACAGAGCGCTGATGTCGTGCTGGTTGGTCATATTGGGGAGGCGCGAGAGGATGTTGCGCAGGTATTGGAAGGGTTCGATGTTGTGGCGCTGGCAGGAGACGACGATGGAGTAGATGATGGCGGATCGTTGGCCGGCCTCGGGGTGTCCGATGAAGAGGAAGTTTTTCTTTCCCAGGGCTGAGGGGCGGATGGCATTTTCCATGAGGTTGTTGTCGATCTCGGCGATGCCGTGTTTTTGGAAGGCAACGAGCTGGGGCCACTGGGAGATGGCGTAGGCGCAGGCCTTGCCGAGGGCGGACTTGGGGAGGGCCTTTCGGCTGGCGAGGGAGATGACCTTTTGCAGGCGGGTCAGCGTGATCTCATTTTCTCGCTGACGGCGGCGTTTGCGCTCGTCGGGGACGAGGTTTTCTTCGCGGTAAGTGGCCTCGCGTTCGTAAAGCCTGGCCATGAGTCGGAGCACGAGGGTGGCTTCGCGTTTGTTGGAGGCGAGGGCGTCGTAAAACTTGCGCCGGACGTGGGCCATGCAGCCCAGGGCGATGACGTCCTTGTTGCCCGAGGCATAGTCTTCGTAGGCGCCGTAGGCATCGGACTGGAGCAGGCCGGTGTATCCGTCCAGCAATGACGTCAGCTCGCCGTGTCGGCGAGAGAGCCGCCAGTCAAAGACGACGTCGCCGCCGGGCCGCGAGATGGCCCAGAGCCAGCCCTGTTCGGTTTTGCCTTTTTTGTGGTCGGAGTCGCAGTAGCGCACCGGCGTCTCGTCCGCCTGGATGTAGGGGCCCGCGAGCAAGTCCGTTCGCATGTAGTTGTAGATGGGCTTGAGCCACTCGGCTACGGCCTCGACCCAGTCTGTCATGGTTTTTCGTGACAAAGGTGCGCCCCACATGGACGAGGCTTTTTCCTGGCGGTAAAGCGGCTGGTGCTGCACGTATTTGCTTAAAACGATCCAGGCCAACAGGCCCGCCGAAGCGTAGCTGCCGTCGATCACGCGCCTGGGCGCGGGGGCCACCACCGGCGGCTGCGAGCGGTCAAGCTTGCGGCGATACCTGGGGCGAACGAGGCGGCGTTTAAACAGCTTCGGCGGGTGGATATCGACTTCAAGGGTCTCTTCTTCGGCGATCTTCTCAAAGGCTTCCGGCTCGGCCTGCACCTCCGGCGGCTCAATCACCACGGTCTCCTCCACCGGCAGGTCCTTGAAGCGCTCAGCAGGCGTTTCATGTTTGCCCGCCTTGGGGGCACGACGTTCGTAAGCGATACTTTGTTTTTCGACCGCTTCGAGTTGGCGCTCCAGGTCGTCCAGGCGCAAGCGCAGTTGAGCGCTGTCGAGCTTCTCACTTTTGCCCGCCCCGAAGAGCTGCTTTTTGAGCCAGTCCACCTGCTCGCGTAAAACCGCAATCACGCCGTTTTGCTCATCGACGATGCGCCGCAACTGTTCCACATCCGGGGAGCCCGCGTCGCTGTCCATGCCTGTATCCAAAACATGATACGATGGCCGTCAAGACAGTGTTGAGAACCGTGCTGATTTTAACGCTCGTACCACGCCTTGAGCGTCCCCTGCTTCAGGTCGATGCCGTTCATCAGCATGGTCATCGCCGCCGGGGTGATCGTCAGCTTGCGTGTGTCGCTGCCGATCGGCCAGCTCAGCCGCCCCTGCTCGATGCGCTTGGCAAACACCCACACCCCCGTCCCGTCAAAATACAGCAGCTTTAGGCGGTTGCGCGTCTTGTTCGTAAAGGCGAACAGCGCCCCGCCCTTGGGATCTTCGCCCAAGTGGTCCCGTGCCACCGCCCACAGCCCGTCAAACTGCTTGCGCATGTCCACCGGCTCCACCGCCACAAAAACTCGCAGCTGATGGGGCAAGCTCAGCATCGCAACGCCTTGACCAATGCCGCCAGCGACTGCGCATCGCCCCCGCGCAAGATCAGCCCCTCCGGCAAACATACCTCCAACAAAGAGGCCCCGCAGGACGGCACCGTCATCTCATGGAAAAGAGGTTTAGACTCGACGCCTCCACCTGCCTGACTGCGCTCGCGACGCTGCTTGAGCCAGTACACCAGCGTGTTGTAGGCCACTCCCTCGCGCCGCGCAAAGGCCTTCTGCGTCAATCCGCTCCCATCGTAGCTCTCAAGTAAACGCTCACGCTCCTCACGACTCTCGATCCGACGACCCCGACTGTCGCGCTTCGCCCCCGTATCCACCAACTCCAAATCCATCCACAAATCTTACACCAGACTGCCTGCTTTGAAAAGTGGGACCAAGCCCGGACGGTTAC
>NZ_JACHVB010000027.1 GCF_014230085.1 Ruficoccus amylovorans
GGCCACTTCGATTAAGGGAGTCATTTTGCTTGAGCCGTTCAGCTATGAGATTTCAGATGCCTGGAAGGGGGCTTGATGGGCAGTTGCAGGGAGTTGCGGTGGTTGTTTTGGCCTCAGATTGAGGCGTTTGGCGGCGATTTTCTCCCGATTGTGTAGGCTCAGCCCCTGGCATGGAACATGGCATAGCGGTCGAGGTTGTAGGTGAGGTTGGTAAGGGCGGTTTCGAAGCGACATCGTCTCTGGCCGATACGTCGGAAGCGGTCGCCGCCGAACTGGGCGATGCGGCCGAAGGCGTGTTCGACGCGGGAGCGGATGCGGCTCTTTTGCCTGTTGGCACGCTTTTGTTCACGGCTGAGCGGACGGGCGGCAGTGCCCTTTTCGCAGATGTTGGCGAGCATGGCGAAGCCTTTGAGCAGCGCGGCGATGAACGGCCCGACGTAAGCGCTGTCGGCCCACAGCACGGCCTCGCGGTCGCTCTCACGCAGCAGTTTCCCGACCGGTTGGGAGTCGTGGACGGCGGCGTTTGTGACGGTGAAGGTCTCGATAAACTTGCTGGCCGCATCGACTTTGACGTGGTTCTTGTATCCAAAATAGGATACATGGTTCTTCTGCGTCCAACGCGCATCGAGATCCTTCTGGCAGGCCCGGCGCGGCCTCTTGGCGATGCGTTCGGGCACCTCGCCGCGCTTGATCTGTTCGTTCTCATGGCGGCGGTTGCGCTGCTTGGGAGCCTCGATAAAACTGGCGTCGATGATCTTGCCGCAACTGGCGATCAAGCCCTGAGTGCGCAGTTGCTCGTTGAACAACTCGAACACAGCAACCATCCCCTCGGCTCCAAGGCGTTCCTTAAAGGACCAGATCGTCGCGTGATCGGGAGAACCATCGCCGGGGCGTAGCCCCACAAAGCGCAGAAAGCTGAAGCGATCAAGAATCTGAAACTCTGTCTCTTGGTCCGATAGGTCAAAGAAGCGCTGCAATACCAGCACCTTGAGCATCAAAACCGGACACCACGGAATGCGCCCACCCTTGCTTTGGTCGCCGTAGGAAAGGCGCTCCTCAAGCAACGCACGAAACGTCTCCCAATCGATCACATCAAGCCGATCCAGGCTGCTCTTACGCTGCGAAGCGCTGTCCGCGTGTTTCAAAATGTCGAAGAGATTGCTTTGGCTGCTACCAGTCTTTACGCGCATATCAGATTGTCTCCAGTTGTCGCAAAGAAGGCGAGGTTAATCGAAGTGGCCTATTCCCTAGCTGTTGCAATTCGCGTATTTTTAATTGGATATTTTGCTGTATCCAAGACCGATGATACTATCGGTGGCTAGGGGTACTCGAAGATTAGCAGAATCATGCAAAGACTCCGGCGACTCCGGCCAGAGGAATTACCGTGATGTCCTCGTTTAAGCGGAATGTGTCGTTGCCGGAGTAAACGACATAGGCTTCATGGGGGGCGATGTCTTCGAGCGCAGCATAGTTTGCGCTGCTGAGTGATGGATTCAAGGAGCGTTTGATTTCAAAAGCGATGGCCCCTTTCTTTGGCGTCTCGACGATCAGGTCGATTTCGTGGCCATTCGAACTACGGTAAAAGGAGAAGTCCGAGCGTTCTGGAGCAGCGGCAGCAATCTGTTCGATTACGAATCCTTCCCAAGACTCTCCAAGCACGGGATGAGAGAGCAGCTTTTCCTTCTCCTCGATACCGAGCAGATTATGAACGATGCCACTGTCCCGAAGGTAAATCTTGGGGGACTTCACCAGTCGCTTTGCGGTGTTGCCCGACCACGGGCGTACGGAGCGCAGCATATAAGTGTCTTCCAGTACGTCGATCCAGTAGCGAACTGTGGGATTGGAGACCTCAAGTGCTTTTGAAAGACTACTGTAGTTGACTGTAGAGCCGTGGTAATGGGCAAGCATCGTCCATACCTTCCGCATGTTATTGGGGGACAGGCGGAAGCCGAGCATGCCCAGATCACGTTCCAGGAATGTTTTGACGAATGCTGCGATCCAGTCGAACGCGCCGTCCTGATCGGATGCCAAATAGGCATCAGGGAAACCTCCACGAATCCAGAGGCGTTCTGTGTTTTCGAGACCCACTTCAAACGCGGAGAACGGATTTAATTCATGGTAGCGAATCCGGCCGGCTAAAGACTGGGAGGATTTATTGAGCAATTCCGGTGAGGCGCTTCCCAATATCAGAAACCTGCCATTGCTTTCTCCGTCATCCACCACGCTTCGTAGCAGGGGGAACAGCTCGGGCTTGAGCTGGATTTCATCCAGAATGATCAGCTTGTCGGCGTTGTCTTTGAAATAAAGCCCCGGCTCGTTCAGCTTCACGAAGTCCTCCGGATTCTCTAAGTCAAGGTAGACGGATTCTTTCCCGAAGTCCTTTGCAATGCTCTTTGCAAGTGTCGTCTTGCCGACCTGTCTTGCCCCTAGCAACCCGACGATAGGGTATGCTTGCAGGCTTTTCATGACCCTCGACTTCTCTGTACGCTCGACCTTCATTTCATGCAAACTTAAAGCCTGTATTTAATTTTGCAATATTTTTATGCAAATTGAATGCTTGGCTTTAATTTAGCATGAGCGCATCTCGTATTGGCGAATTCACAGGGGGGGCGGCAGGCCCTGCACGCCCTCCATGTCGATGGCAGCGTGAGCGCGACCTCCCGCGAGGAGATGGACCGGCAAAAGAGCTGGAACCAGCGCATCTACCTGATGATGGGGATATCGACCTACCAATAATCAGCCACCTGCCGCTTTTGCTCAAGAATCTGCCCAGTGCAATTGATTGCACCCGACACCCCTTGAAAAAGGACGCCACATCCCCTCGCATGACCACGCTTTCCCGTGAGGAAAAATCGACCAGGCGAGCGTGTTCCTAAACCCCGGCTCGCATTGTTGGCCTAGATTCACCTCGAAGGACTCGACCACGGTGGCTGATTCCAACTCGGCAAGCTTGGCTTGGCGCTGCTGCTCCTTCTCGGACATCTGTTGGATGACAAGGGCGTCCGCCTCGGCTGGGCTAAGGGGGTAAACCGCCGCTTCCTGTCCCTGGCAGACGAACGCCACCATGCATAAGAGAATTGAGAAGGTTGCATAACTATTTTTCATACAGAAGGGTATGCTTGGGTTTAATCACCGGGAACAACCGACTGTCCAGTCCAATGAGCCCATGCGGGGTTAGGACCCCCGCCTGAGGTCAGTGTGGCAACCAACCCGGCGAGTCGGTCGGGAACAAGTCCTGCCGGGGTGTGGTTGGCAGCTCCAGCCCCTTGCCATCGGCACGCAGAGACCGGCAACTCCCGACAAGCCCGTCCGCCTCGCAGGGAAGCCGCAGGCAGGCTTGCTCCAGTGCCGGTTGATCCTCCGGCAGGCTCCGGGCAGTCACCACAAGCAGCCGTCCCTCAAGCGAACGCAGGAATGCCGGGAAGTCCGGAGAGCCCTGCTCCAGTTCCTCCAGCAAGAGCCCCAGGCTGGTCGCATCGACCATCAGGAGGCGGTCCGCCGCCATCTGGTGCCGTCGGGCCAGGGCACGCCCGGCCAGGCAGGCCAGCAGGCCCCCGATGGCACCGAAGCCGAACGCGGCCGAGACACTGAAGAGCCCGCCGACCACGCCGCTGCGGAGAGCCGTCGTCAACGCCTCCGAGGGCGATTGCCCGGCGATCCCGTAGCCGACGGTCAGCCCGATGAGCGCGGAGGTCAGGGACGCCCCGAAGAAGCTCTGCGGGTCCACGTAGACCGAGAAGGTCTTCCAGGCCGAGACCACCCCCGC
>NZ_JACHVB010000028.1 GCF_014230085.1 Ruficoccus amylovorans
GGCCACTTCGATTAAGGGAGTCATTTTGCTTGAGCCGTTCAGCTATGAGATTTCAGATGCCTGGAAGGGGGCTTGATGGGCAGTTGCAGGGAGTTGCGGTGGTTGTTTTGGCCTCAGATTGAGGCGTTTGGCGGCGATTTTCTCCCGATTGTGTAGGCTCAGCCCCTGGCATGGAACATGGCATAGCGGTCGAGGTTGTAGGTGAGGTTGGTAAGGGCGGTTTCGAAGCGACATCGTCTCTGGCCGATACGTCGGAAGCGGTCGCCGCCGAACTGGGCGATGCGGCCGAAGGCGTGTTCGACGCGGGAGCGGATGCGGCTCTTTTGCCTGTTGGCACGCTTTTGTTCACGGCTGAGCGGACGGGCGGCAGTGCCCTTTTCGCAGATGTTGGCGAGCATGGCGAAGCCTTTGAGCAGCGCGGCGATGAACGGCCCGACGTAAGCGCTGTCGGCCCACAGCACGGCCTCGCGGTCGCTCTCACGCAGCAGTTTCCCGACCGGTTGGGAGTCGTGGACGGCGGCGTTTGTGACGGTGAAGGTCTCGATAAACTTGCTGGCCGCATCGACTTTGACGTGGTTCTTGTATCCAAAATAGGATACATGGTTCTTCTGCGTCCAACGCGCATCGAGATCCTTCTGGCAGGCCCGGCGCGGCCTCTTGGCGATGCGTTCGGGCACCTCGCCGCGCTTGATCTGTTCGTTCTCATGGCGGCGGTTGCGCTGCTTGGGAGCCTCGATAAAACTGGCGTCGATGATCTTGCCGCAACTGGCGATCAAGCCCTGAGTGCGCAGTTGCTCGTTGAACAACTCGAACACAGCAACCATCCCCTCGGCTCCAAGGCGTTCCTTAAAGGACCAGATCGTCGCGTGATCGGGAGAACCATCGCCGGGGCGTAGCCCCACAAAGCGCAGAAAGCTGAAGCGATCAAGAATCTGAAACTCTGTCTCTTGGTCCGATAGGTCAAAGAAGCGCTGCAATACCAGCACCTTGAGCATCAAAACCGGACACCACGGAATGCGCCCACCCTTGCTTTGGTCGCCGTAGGAAAGGCGCTCCTCAAGCAACGCACGAAACGTCTCCCAATCGATCACATCAAGCCGATCCAGGCTGCTCTTACGCTGCGAAGCGCTGTCCGCGTGTTTCAAAATGTCGAAGAGATTGCTTTGGCTGCTACCAGTCTTTACGCGCATATCAGATTGTCTCCAGTTGTCGCAAAGAAGGCGAGGTTAATCGAAGTGGCCTTAATACAGCCGAAACGGCTCAGGCCGCACACCGGCTTCGCCTGATTCATGGGGACCAGCCGAAAGAGCTTTTCCTGATTACAAACGCCGCCCTCCCTATTCGGGTAGGCAACGGGTTGGACTTGAAAGCAACGCTCTCCCGGCAAGACGAATTACGGCTGGCACTAAGGGGTGCTTTGGCTACTGATGAGTGTGCCCTGCGGACAGGGAAGCAGTGGAAGGCCTGGCCAGCTTGTCTGAATGACGCCGAGGATCGTATGCGCCGAGGTTTGCTCAATAACGCCGAGGGCGACGCCGAGGTTTGTTCATATGCCTGCTTCCGCTATACGACGCGGAAGGCTGACCGCAAGAAAAGGGATGGAATCGTCATTGGGGCTGATCAGCCGACATGTGAAGCGTTCGTTAAGGAAACGTTTTCGGGTGAGTCTTTGATTAAGATCGAGGGCGCAGCAAAAAAGTACAAAACCTCTATAATATAATTTATAAGGGTATTGTATCTTTTTGCTGCATATGATAATCTACACACCGTTTTGAAAGAATCCCTGCGCCCGCCGCTGCCAGTGCCCGTTTGGGGCAGTTTGATACCCCGCCCGATCAATGTACTCCCCGCAAGCGACCAAAGATCCACAGGTAGCCTTTTATCTGAGGGATGGAGTTTGGCAGTAAACTACCTGTCATAAATGTATGGACTGGGCGTACGATTGTATGCTAAAAGCATCCATCTTGAATTCCCTCGAACAAATTTTTCCGAAAGCCAGGGCTGAGTTACTGAGGCTGCTTTTTGCGGACTCGGGCCAGTCGCTGCACTTGCGTGACCTCGCGCGATTGAGCCATTTAGCGGTTGGCACCATTCAACGGGAAATCGCCAACATGCGGGAGGCTGGTCTTGTGCTTGAGAAAAGAGACGGCAATCGGCTCTATTTCAGGGCAAACCCGGAGCATCCTCTGTACCCCGAATTACACAGTATTGCACTGAAAACAACCGGCTGGCTAGCGCAACTGACAGAAGCACTGAGACCCGTTGAGGGCATTGACCTTGCGTTTGTCTACGGTTCCTTTGCCTCCGATACCGCCACTGCGCAAAGTGATATTGATCTTCTGGTGATCGGCTCCGTTGGCTTGCGTCAACTGGCTCCCCGTCTCCGGCCACTGTCGGCAACGCTCGGCAGGGAAATCAACCCCAACGCGATCTCTCCTCAGTCCTATGCAGAGAAGTTGCGGGCGAGGGATGCCTACATTACGGACGTGACAACCAAACCCAAACGGTGGATTATTGGCAGCGACGATGAGCTTGCAAAGTTGGCATAAAAACGGGTGGTTGCGGCCTCATGCAACAAACCGTCAGCAAATTGCGGACTTGTTGGCCATCGTTGAGCGTGACTTGGCTGACGCGCAAACAGCAAGGCTCAGTTCCGACTGGCAGTTCGGCATCGCCTACAATGCGGCCTTGAAGCTCTGCACGATCCTTCTCTACGCAGAAGGCTACCGCCCGGAAAAGCATCTGGCACACTACCGCACCCTACAGGCATTGCCGCTGGTGCTGGGAACAGACCGAAAGGATGACGCGGATTATCTGGACAGTTGCCGCAGTAAGCGAAACACCGTTGAGTATGATGTCGCCGGACGCACAAGCCCGGAAGAAACCAAGGAACTGATTGCGTTTACCCTTGAGTTGAAAGAGGCCGTCCTCAAATGGCTTCGCAGTAGGCATCCCCATTTGTCTTAGTGGCCTGAATCGCCCGTCACCCGGTTCTCCTTTCCCGCTGCCAGTGCCCATTCTTGGGCAGCTCTATCCCGCGCTTGAGGCAGCGTTTGCGGATAGCCTGGTCTGACACCCCGAGACCATCGGCCAGACGAGACAAGGGCTTTTCCCAGACCAGCACCTTGAGGTCACGGTCGGAGGGCCATGAGAGACTGTGTCGGGCAGGTAAGGCCCCGGCAAGAACAACGTCCTTGACGGATTCGGGAGTCAGCGTCCAAAAGGCAGTAACATCAGCCGGGTCCTCAACCACATCGCGGTAGTGCAGGGTAATCATGCTATCGCTGGTACCGTTCCGGGTCGCCACCTTGCCTATGTCCTCGTCGCGTTCGATCTGGTAGCTGATGCTGGTGTGTCGCAGGATATCGCTGACCCATTGCTCGGGCTGGACCGCCCTCTTGAGGACTTCCACCTTCTTATACCAGTTTTTCGGAACCCCCGTAAACGGATACGTTTCCAGCCACGATGCCAGTACAGGGACAATCGGTACCCGGCGCTTGATCTTACCTTCCATCTTGCCCCCTGAGATGATGAGGTTCCCCTCCCGTACATCTGCGGGAGTCAGGTCGGATAGCTCGCTGGGACGCAATCCCGCAAAGAGCATGATGGCAATCGAAGCAGCCATCACCCCCTCTTGGTAGCGACAGGAGGCACACAGTAGTTGCCGAACTTCCTCCAGCCGAAGGATTACGACATCGCGCTTTTGACGGGGTAATGCTTCCAGATGGTCACAGGGGTTTTCCAGGCAATATTTTGCCCGGACTGCCCAGTTGAAAAAGGCATTCAGTCCGCGACGGTAGGTGCGCTGGGTTCCAATGTGGTCATAGCCGGACAGGGCAGTGGCCATATCCCGGGTCGTAAACCCGTGAACCTGCTTGTTGGGGTCGGGAGTTATCAGGAGTCTCAAGCACTTGCGGTAATACTCGACCGTCTGTTCTGAGCGGCCTATCCGCGAAGCCAGAAACCGTTCGCAAGCTTGATGGATGCCTATCGTGGCAATCTCGGGTCGGTAGTGCTTCTCGAAAAAAGCCACCGCGTTTTCCAGCCCTATATTACTGACCTTGGCAACGCGCTCCTTCATGCCCTTCAATTCCAAGACCTGTTCGGTCAAGGACTGCCCAGGGGTATGGCTCAACGCGGTCTCAGCATCCGCGAGCTGGGAGGGGGTTAATTTCGTGCGTGCGAGCTGGATATCGTATTTCCCCTCGTCGCTATCACGTTCCAAGCAGGCCCGGTACTCGATCGCATCGGCCTTGTAACGGAAATTTTTACGGATACGCTCGCCATCAGGACGGTACCCTGCAACACGATAGGCTGTGCTCCCCGAAGCGTTCTTGAATGCCTCAACCTTGAATCGCTCCTTCTTTGCCGGTCTTGCCATAGGGGTATATTTGGACAACTTTTTGGACAACAATCAAGCAGTTAGCTTATTGAGACTTTGTAAGTTGTTTATGATGATGCTATTACCGTTAAAATAACGAGGACTGTTAATCACTTTCGCAAACTTCGCTCAAGGTTCGTCGTTTCAGCCAATACGGGCAGCCAAGATTTCCTTTCGGAAACTCTCCCCGCTTCCGATTGACTCCAGAGACCCGAGACCACGTTTGGCTCGGGATTTTTTATATCCCGCTGTCAGCAAAGGGTTACAAAACCCACCCGTATCGCCACGCTCTCCCTCTCCCCGACACCGGAGAAACCCGCCTGTTAAGCACTTTTCGCCCGCCGGCCCCGAAATGCCCCTTTTTCTCCGTTTCTCCGCCAGAGACCGAAAATAAGTTAACAAGGCGTCAGCCTCGCCCCGAGCCTGCCTGTTTCGGAAGTCCATAGTTTTCGGTCAACTCTGCTTGTGTAGTTGCTTAGCTCTTTCAGCTTGCCCGTTAGCGGCAAAATGGAAAAGGCGCACCATTGCATAAGGAGTGAGGCTCAACTGTCCCTGCGAGGCTGTTTTTCTTCCTGTACTCGAGTGGGGACTGGTTGAGGATGCGCCGAAAGACGCGGCCCATACGGTCCTCGCCGGGGAAACCGCTGAGGTGGGCGATTTCGTGGGCGCGTAGTTTGGTGTCCACCAGCAGCTGTTGGGCCTTTTCCAGGCGCTTGAGGGTGATCTCCTCGGCGAGGGTGCGGCCCAGCGACTGCTGAAAGGCATCGTGCAGGCGGCGATAGGAGATGGGGACGGTTGCGGCCACGGTCTTCGCGTTGACGGGGCCGGTGTAGTGCTGCCAGATATGGCGGAGGGCAGACGCTACATGGGGATGCTCGACGGCGAAGATCTCGGTGCTCAGGCGTGTCGTTACGCCTAGTGGCGGGATAAGGGTCTCTGATTTTCTGACCGTCTTGCCTTTCAGCAACTGGCCGAGCAGCGCGGCGGCATGGTAGCCTTCGGCCTCCTGGTTGTTGTCGATGCTGGAGAGCGGCACCGGTGCGAAGTCGCAGCGGAGGGGGTCGTTGTCCACACCGAGCACGGCGACCTGCTCGGGGACGGGGATCTGCCGCGCGCGACAGGCATTGAGCACCTCAATGGAGGCTTCATCATGCTCGGAGAAAACCGCCAGCGGGCGCGGCAGTTTCATCAGTTCGCCACCGAGCCAGTCGATGGGTTGCCCCTGGCGCGAGGCCCGGGTTCTTGCCGAGGTGGCGTCGATGAGATAAAAGGTAGCCTCTTGCCTCAGCAGACATTGCTCAAAAGCGCGCATGCGCTCAAGGGCTGAAGGTGTGCGTGAGCGCAGGAAAAATGCAGCGTGCCGGAAGCCGCGACTAAGGAAGTGATCGGCAGCCAGGTGCCCGATGGCTGCGTCGTTACACCGGACATTGGGGATACCTGGCAGGCGGATGTCTCCGATGTTGACGACGGGTTTGCCGCAGCGTGCGACGAAATCGCGTAGTTTTCTTCCTTCGCGCAGGAGCGACACGATGCCGTCAAAGGAGCGGGGGCGCGGGATGCTGCCATCGCGGGCCATGCTGGCGTCGAGTACCCATCCGGCCTGGCGCGCGTAGCGGGCGATGCCACGGTGGATAGCGGGCGAATACCAGCCCAGTGCGAGCAGGATGCAGGGGCGCTCTGCTTGTTTTTTAGGGGGGCGTTTGCGCGCGCTGTCTGTCTGCGTAGACACGTAGATGACGTTCAATTTTCGACGAAAAAATGTCAAATATTAAGCATTTATGGAACCTGTGTTTTGGAAGAATCTGTCCTGTGTCAGCGGCAGTTAAACCAGCTTCCCGCGTTAGTTGAACCCATCCCCCCCTCCGATTCTCATGAGCTTTGACGACCAACTCAACGACCTCCTTGCCCGCCACGAACGTCTTGTCACGCGTCCCAACGAAGTGGACCCGGATTTCTATAACGGCATCTACCGGCGCTATCAGCACTGTGTGCTGACGCGGGATCACGTACCGGTCTTCTGGCGCTACGACCTCAACCCGCAGACGAACCCGCGGCTGCTGGAGCGTCTCGGGGTGAATGCTGCGATGAACTCGGGTGCGATCTATCGCGACGGTAAGTTTTATCTCGTGGCACGTATGGAGGGCAATGACCGCAAGAGTTTCTTCGCCGTGGCCGAAAGCCCGAACGGGATCGACAACTTCCGCTTCCATGAAAAGCCGCTGCTCGTCCCCGAGTTGCCCGGCGACGGCACGAATCTCTACGACATGCGTCTCACCGAGCATGAAGACGGCTGGATCTACGGTACGTTCTGCGTGGAGCGCCGCCCGGAGGGAGCGCCCGCCGCCGACCAGTCGGTGGCCGAGGCTCAGTGTGGCATCGTCCGCACCCGCGACCTGATCACCTGGGAGCGCCTGCCGGACTTCCAGAGCCCCTCGCCCCAGCAGCGCAACGTGGTGCTACATCCGGAATTCGTGGACGGGAAATACGCCTGGTACACGCGCCCTCAGGACGGTTTTATCGATGCGGGCTCGGGCGGCGGCATAGGCTTTGCGCTCTCCGAGTCCACGAACCCCGCCATCTGCGGTGAGGAGAAGATCATTGATGCGCGCCTCTACCACACGATCAAGGAAGTGAAGAACGGCGCGGGTGCTCCACCGATCAAGACCGAGCGTGGCTGGCTGCATGTCGCCCACGGGGTGCGGGCCTGTGCGGCAGGCCTGCGCTATGTGCTCTATGTCTTCGTCACGGACCTGAATGACCCGGCGAAGGTCATCGCTGCGCCCGGTGGACACTTCATCGCGCCGCTGGGAGACGAGAGAGTCGGGGACGTTTCCAATGTGGTTTTCAGTAACGGCGTGGCCGTCCGGGGCGAGGAGCTCTTCATCTACTACGCCTCCTGCGATACCCGCATGCATGTGGCCACCAGCGATATTCCCACCATGCTGGATTACGCTTTTAATACCCCTCCGGACGCCCGCCGCACCGGCCCCTGCACCCAGCAGCGTATCGAGCTGATCGAGCGCAACCTCGCCTACTGCAACGCAAAGGGAATATGTTTGGAGTTGGGCTGTTGAAATTGGTTCTTTCAAACCTGAATTTTAGGGGAAAGATCGCAGAATCAGATTGGGAGATTAGGGGCACTTCGATTAACCTCGACGATATTGGTACAAGTAGTTACGTTAGGATATGCGCGTAAAGACTGGCAGTGAGCAGAGCAATCTCTTTGATATTTTGAAGCATGCGGAGGCGAGTGCTTCGCATCGCAAGAGCAGCCTGGACCGGCTTGAGGTGATCGACTGGGAGGCGTTCCGTCCTTTGCTGGCGGAGCTTCTGGCCTATGGCGACCAAAGCAAAGGTGGTCGCATTCCTTGGTGCCCGGTGTTGATGTTGAAGGTGCTGGTGTTGCAACGTTTTTTCGACCTGTCCGACCCGGAGACGGAGTTCCAGATATTGGACCGCTTCAGCTTCCTGCGTTTCTTGGGGTTACGCCTTGGCGATGGCGCTCCCGACCATGCCACGATCTGGGCCTTTAAGGAACGTCTGGGTGCCGATGGGATGCTGGCGGTGTTTGAGTTGTTCAACGAGCAACTGCGCGGGCAAGGGTTGATAGCCAGTTGCGGCAAGATCATCGACGCCAGTTTTATCGAGGCTCCCAAGCAGCGCAACCGCCGTGACGAGAACGAGCAGATCAAACGTGGCGAGGTACCCGAACGCATCGCGCGCAAGCCGCGCCGCCAGTGTCAGAAGGACTTGGATGCTCGCTGGACGCAAAAGAACAACCAGAGCTATTACGGCTACAAGAACCACATCAAAATGGACGCGGCCAGCAAGTTCATCGAGACCTTCACCGTCACAAACGCCGCTGTTCACGACTCCCAGCCCGTCGGGAAACTGCTGCGTGAAAGCGACCGCGAGACCGTACTGTGGGCCGACAGCGCCTATGTCGGTCCGTTCATCGCCGCGTTGCTCAAGCGCTTCGCCATGCTCGCCAACATCTGCGAAAAAGGCACCTGCACACGTCCACTCAGCCGCAAGCAAAAGCAAGCCAACAAGGAAAAGAGCCGCATCCGCTCCCGAGTCGAACACGCCTTCGGACGCATCGCCCAGTTCGGCGGCGATCGTTTCCGCCGTATCGGACAGCAACGATGTTGCTTCGAAACGGCGTTAACCAACCTCACTTACAACCTCGACCGCTATGCCATGTTCCACGCCAGGGCATGAGCCTGCCCAAACGGGCGAAAATCGCCCAAATCTGCCTCTGCCTGAGGCTAAAACAAGCATGGCCCGTGCCTTCAAAGGCATCTCAGAACGTTCTGCGAGCATCTGAAATCTCATAGATCGCATGCTCGCTCAAAATCATACCATTAATCGAAGTCCCCTCCAGTCCTCTGATATTACCGAAATGCCCCACGCCGCAGAAAAGGGGGCTCTCCTTCAGGCTTAAGCTCCCTGGAGGAGTGCGACCGCTATCAATGTACTCGGCCACCGCCTTATAGGTGACAATGGCAAACCTCTTCCCCGCAAGGAAACTGCGCCTGACCATTTCATCCCAGACAAAACTAAGGAGGACCTCGTTAACCTCCCGTTTCCCTTTCGCTCTCGGGCACAGCGACTGCATACTCCACGAGCGCGACGTGTCCTGGTACACCTTGACGGAAGGGGAATAGGCCACATTGCACTCCCAGTAGTCGATCCCTCGCCCTGCCCCTTCATGATCGCACAACGCACGCTCTATGACCAGCTTCTCAGCCGTCGCGTCGAGGTAGATGCAGGGGGATTGCGCATAGCGGGAGGCCAACGGACGCAGGCTCGACGAGATGATCGAACGTACCCCATCCGCCCCCTCTCTGACAGAAACTGCCTGCGGCCTGTGCATCAGGTCGTCAAGCAGGGCTGAGCAATCTGCGACACTACGCTTGCCTTCCCGTTTTGCTTCCTTGTTACGCTTTGCCTCCAACTGCCTTCTGAACTCGTCACGATCAATATCCCCCTTGCGGAATTTACTGAACTGAACAGCGGGCAGTGAAGAATTTTTGTCCTCGCGCCCTCTTAGCTCCTTGACCTCAGGACGAAGCGACCCCCCGATTGCGTTACGAATTTCCGCAGATGTGCTCTTCGCATTGAGGCTGGCAGGCATTTCTCTGATGAAGCCATAGACGTGGCCATACTCCCTTTCTGCGTACATTGACGTGACCATGTCCTCATCGACGACGAAGAAGTCGGGGCTCTCTATCGGGTCGTATTTCGCCTTTTGATTGCTCGCCATCCCCTGATAAAGCACGCGAATCCAATGCTCCCCCTTGGGCTGCTGGTACTGTTTCAGGTACTCGCACTCACTGACATAAGTACATCCCTCACAAGGACTCCGCACTTCATACCCTAGCCCCTCCGCCTCCTTTACCTTCGGGTCGATGCAGAGCTGCTTTCGTCCCTGAATATGCTGTACGTGCACCCCTCGATCCTTGGACTCAGTCCGTAGCCGTTTGGCAATCTCCCCGCCCAGTGTGTTATCCGGAACCAGATAATCCACCACCCAGTAGCGGTTTTCCCCACGCGGCGGTTTCTGAATCATCATGCTGAGCCAGAGCATTGTGTGGGCATGCTTGGTTTTCCCAGCGCCAGCCTCATACCGAATGATCAAGTGATTGCGGTATGAGTCTTGATTCCCATAGCCGTACATCCGCTGGAGCAGAAGGTTCTGGAGCTTATTAGTGGCCGCATCAAGGTCCATCACCTCTACCGGTCGAACTTCAACCTGTTGCTTAAGCAGCCCGTTAAGTTCGTCACGCGCCCGCTCAAACTCATCCTTGGGAATACCAAGGTCAATCCCCTGAGATACAGCCCGCCCAACCCGTTCTACGAAGCTTTGTCCACACTCCAACCCGCCATAGGTAGCCCCGCAAATCAGCCGGTAAAAACTATCCGAATGTGGAGACATCCCCCACCGCTGCATGACAAGCTCATGGATGTCCTCCTCGTCCATCCCCTGCTCGCGCCCCCAGAACCCCAGTGAACTCAAGAGAGGGACAATCACTGGGGCATAGCTGTGGCCATTCGTGCCCGGAAGTTCCCTGAGGCACTCCGTGTCCGGGGGCATGCAGTTCATCAACGCGGCAATGACTCCTGGAGCATCCCCATCAGCGATAACCTTGATCGAGCTGGCAAAGGCAGGCTTCGACCGCGGCATGACTTCCAGTTCCATCAGGTCGAACCACTCCCCCGGGTTCTCTACCCGAACCGGCTCTATCCCTGTTGGGTGAGTGGGAATGTAAAACCCCTGGCTGATGCTGAAACTGGCCGGGTCTGCATCCTTGAACAACTCCATCAAAGACCGGCGCCTGTTTTCAATCTCGACCGGCCTTACCCGGTCCTTCAGGGGCATGACTACGCGAAACTTGTTCTTCCCATCCAGAGGCGCGTGATTAAAACTACTGTAAATCAGGTACTCGTAGCTACCATACCGCTCGACAAACTGCTCAACCGTAAGCCCCGCATCAAAGTCGAGCGTCAACCCGTCAACCCACTCCACGTTCTCCCTGCACCGGGAAATCCCACCGACACGATGAACGCCCCCTCGCTTGAAGAAACTCCGTTTCTCAAAACCGTCGTTGTAGAATTTCACGAGCAAGAAGAGCGGGGCGTCCTCCTTCTTCTCATAACAGTGGCTTTTCAAACGCTCCTTGAGCTTCGCCCAAGTCAATAGCAATCCACCACCTGTTTCGACATGGCTCCACCTGTGCTTGAGCAATTGAACGCTCAACTTCCGTCCCACTCCATCTGAGTCTACCACTCCCTGAGGGGCTTGCCAGTCCAGACGACGTTGCATCGCCTCCAGTGCTGCCACGGCCTCTAGGTACGGCGCCCCGCCTGTCCCAACTTTACGCTGCTCACGCTGAACCGCTTCAATCGCGTCCTTATGAGCACAGCAGCCACGGACAAGAGAGGTTGAGGAGCTTGCTGACATGAAAACCTAAATTAGCAAGCGTAATGCTTAATTCAAGCCCTGTATCGGCCTGCGAACATAGTCAAATCCTGAAGCTGTCACGGCCGTAAACCATGGTTTACAGCGCCTCCCGCCATACGACCGCCGCTTCACCTCGTCGGTCTGTATCGCTCTCCATCGAACATATAGACCCTCTTTGACTGCGGCACGGTGCCATCGACCCTGCCGGAATGACCTTCCTCGTTAACAAACTCCAGAGTGCCGTCCGAATCGAAGTCGCTGAAGTAATAGACCTCGCCCCCACCGCGTACGGGGGGAAGCTCACGTATATGGCCATCTTCCAGCAGGAAAATACGCATGACCCACTCAGGGGCACCAGTAGCTGGAAACTCCCGCTCGCGTTCCATAATGACCAGCGCTGGAACTCCCGGTGCCGTGACCGCATCCCACGGCCTTAGCAGGGAGAAGACAGACATCGTCTTATAGGGCAGCTCCAGACAGGTGCGTTCCTTCAGCATGTCGGCGTAGCGTGGACGGATAGTGTGGATAGTCTTCCCGCCTTTGGTAATGACAAAAGACGTGATGTAGTGATCGTCATCATAAGTGGGGTCGATTCCCAGTGTACCATCAGCGAGTAGGCAGGCGCTCGTGTTCAAGCACGCAAATAAGATGGTCAGCAGTTGCAGGGGGCGCATGGTTGGTTCAGTCGGTTCAATGAAGAGAAGCTTAATGGCTCAGGGGCTTGATCTGGATAGACGCGACGATGCTCAGGATTACGGAGAGCAGAAAAAAGCCGATGCCCCATTCGATATGAATACGTGTGCCGCCTGGGAAGGATTGAAAGGCCAGGACGAGCATGCCCATGACAATCACATCCAGCATGGAGAACTTCCCCAGCGTTCCGGCAAACTTGAGCGACCTGGTAGCCGGAAGCCCATGCTCCAGTCGATAGACAGCGCTGTAAAACACGCAGAGCTTCCAGACAGGGAACAGCACTGAGAACCCCAGCAGAAGGCTGGCCAGAAAGAGATCCCCGGAGAGGGCCAGGTGACAGATGCCCGATAGGATGGACTTGCTCTCGGGCTCGCCGACCGGGAGGTAATTCTCCACGCCCCAAAAGCCGGGCTTCATTGTCAGGCACGGCAAAACAAGCCCCAGTCCAAGCGTAACCGCGCTCAAAAGGAGTAACCTGCGGATACCAGCCAGCTTGCGTCGTCTCATCTCAGCGGGCATACTTCTGCTTGAGGTAATCGGTGAGGAGTTCGGTGGGGACGATTTCGAGGCTCAGGCTTGAGACCTCGCTCACCCCGTCCATGCGCTGCCCGGTGTAGGCGTTGCTACCAGTGTGGAGTTCATCCAGGGCCAGCGCATAGGTACCCGCGACTTCGTCTGTCGTCAGGTCCTTATCAAGCACCTTGATGGTCAGGCTTGCCCCGTCGGTTGCCAATAGCCTCGCGGCCTGAATCATTTCCTCGGGCGATACCGTGCCCGCTCCGCTTGTCGCAAAGCCGAGTATCTCGCCCGAGTACCTCAGCCCGATCTCGGACCATTGGGCCAGCAGGGTATCATGGCGTACATCGCTCTTAAAAATGCGCTCATTGCCGTGCCCGGTATAGAGTTCGTAAGCGATATCCGGGGCACTCCCATCCAGGTCCCAGCCTCCCGGACGGGAGAACAGGTTGACCTCGCTGATCCAGACGTAATAGGTTGCCCCTGATTTCAAGGGCTGCCCGGCGATGAAGCCGGTTTCCTCATCGTGGTTGTCTCCCCACAGACCGGCAAAGAGCGCAATCCCCAGCACAACCAGCAGCGGAATATACCAGCCACTCTCCCTGAAGCGTTTAAGCCGTTCGTGTTCCCAAAGCCCAGCGAGCTTGTTCCAAGTACCTGACTCTACCGGGTTCGGAGCTTCGGGCTCTGACGATGGATCGTGTTCTTGAAGAGGTGGCGTGTTCATGGATTGTCGCAGGGGAAGCAATGCCCCTGCCGGTACGGCAGAACCACTATCGGCAAGGCATGGCTCTCGATGACTCCCTCCAGGCGCTGGAGGTATTTCTGGTGGGACGGTTTCTCAATGATGAGGATGATCGCGGCACGCCTGCCAGTCTGGGCCGC
>NZ_JACHVB010000029.1 GCF_014230085.1 Ruficoccus amylovorans
GGCCACTTCGATTAAGGGAGTCATTTTGCTTGAGCCGTTCAGCTATGAGATTTCAGATGCCTGGAAGGGGGCTTGATGGGCAGTTGCAGGGAGTTGCGGTGGTTGTTTTGGCCTCAGATTGAGGCGTTTGGCGGCGATTTTCTCCCGATTGTGTAGGCTCAGCCCCTGGCATGGAACATGGCATAGCGGTCGAGGTTGTAGGTGAGGTTGGTAAGGGCGGTTTCGAAGCGACATCGTCTCTGGCCGATACGTCGGAAGCGGTCGCCGCCGAACTGGGCGATGCGGCCGAAGGCGTGTTCGACGCGGGAGCGGATGCGGCTCTTTTGCCTGTTGGCACGCTTTTGTTCACGGCTGAGCGGACGGGCGGCAGTGCCCTTTTCGCAGATGTTGGCGAGCATGGCGAAGCCTTTGAGCAGCGCGGCGATGAACGGCCCGACGTAAGCGCTGTCGGCCCACAGCACGGCCTCGCGGTCGCTCTCACGCAGCAGTTTCCCGACCGGTTGGGAGTCGTGGACGGCGGCGTTTGTGACGGTGAAGGTCTCGATAAACTTGCTGGCCGCATCGACTTTGACGTGGTTCTTGTATCCAAAATAGGATACATGGTTCTTCTGCGTCCAACGCGCATCGAGATCCTTCTGGCAGGCCCGGCGCGGCCTCTTGGCGATGCGTTCGGGCACCTCGCCGCGCTTGATCTGTTCGTTCTCATGGCGGCGGTTGCGCTGCTTGGGAGCCTCGATAAAACTGGCGTCGATGATCTTGCCGCAACTGGCGATCAAGCCCTGAGTGCGCAGTTGCTCGTTGAACAACTCGAACACAGCAACCATCCCCTCGGCTCCAAGGCGTTCCTTAAAGGACCAGATCGTCGCGTGATCGGGAGAACCATCGCCGGGGCGTAGCCCCACAAAGCGCAGAAAGCTGAAGCGATCAAGAATCTGAAACTCTGTCTCTTGGTCCGATAGGTCAAAGAAGCGCTGCAATACCAGCACCTTGAGCATCAAAACCGGACACCACGGAATGCGCCCACCCTTGCTTTGGTCGCCGTAGGAAAGGCGCTCCTCAAGCAACGCACGAAACGTCTCCCAATCGATCACATCAAGCCGATCCAGGCTGCTCTTACGCTGCGAAGCGCTGTCCGCGTGTTTCAAAATGTCGAAGAGATTGCTTTGGCTGCTACCAGTCTTTACGCGCATATCAGATTGTCTCCAGTTGTCGCAAAGAAGGCGAGGTTAATCGAAGTGGCCTTAAACGATTACAATAAAGGTATAGAGTATGATTATTATCAGTATGGAGTGTATATGAATACTGGGTATGTGTCTGGGAGCAACCCAGTTGGATTTGTTCCTTCTGCTGGAATTGCGCAAGAGGTAGACGCAAATGACGATTATGCTTTATATGCAGGTATTGATGGCTGTCAGTATGGTCCTCCAACTGAAATTTATTATGTCGATGTTACATTACGACTGAGCGATCCGGTTTCTATTATGGATGGCATATGGGATGAGGATGAGCCGGGTACTAGTACAATGTCTTATATTGATGAAGTCGTTCCGGAATCACGGGGAGCTGGAACTTCGGTAGAGATTCAAGTGTCTGGACAACGCTCTCAGTATGACAATTACCAATGGACCCCAAGTGGGTGTGGTGATTGGGAATTCACGCCTGTGTATTTGCGTTGGGAGCTGGAAAAAGGTGAAGACTATGACTCTGGAGAGCAAGTGCGCGGGCGGAAGTTGGAGTTTGAGCCCGATGAGAATGGTATGTATACCTTAAAGGGGACGGTTGAGGCGGTGGAAGGATACTACACCAAATTCCTCTACATGGAGGCGAAGCGTAACTGCTCATCGATGCCCGCGGGCGGAGGGAACGGTGGATCCGGTAGTGCCTACTTTAATTTCGGCTTGGGAGAGCTGAGTGCTACGCAGGGGGCAGGCTCGCTGGGTTTCTATGTTGATGCGATCAATCAGGAGACATACTCACCGGCTATTCTTGGTTATGGCTGGCGCAGTGGTGTCAGCATTCTCAAGCACCCGGTTGATGGTAGCCTGCGTCAGATTATGGCGCCGCAGGCACAAGTAGATGTCGTACGTGCGTCGAGTGGTCTGGCTGTGGGGTACGACGCTGGCACCACCTATGCGGCTGGAGACGAGGTGCTTTATCAGGATTATGTATATGTTTCTCTGCTGGGGGCTAATGCCGGAAATAACCCGCTTGAGGAACCATCCTATTGGGCGCGGAAAGCTCCTGATCTTGACGAGGGCACTTATGAGGCTGGGGATCAGGTCTGGTATCGGAATGTGATCTGGGAAGCGACGGGGCCGGTCACGGTCACCATTTCCGGCGGCGTTTTTGATTTTGATGAAAACGATTGGACTGCGATCTACAAGCCGGGGGCGTTCGAGGTTCGCTTTTATCGTCCGGGAAGTTTTGAGGCAGCGCCGGATAGTGTTACTGGACTCTATCCGCTTGTCAGTGGAGCTAATCCATTTGTGACCTATGTGGTCAGCAATCCGACTCCGTCTGCTTCCGAACCGGACCAGCTCAAGGTGGAGGAAATCCGTTCCGGTGCGAGTGTGAATGTTTACCATTGGACGCAAACGGGCAACACTTGGAGCTATGCGGAGGGGGGCAACTTGATCTTGACCGAGCTGACCCGGAGCGGGGCATTTGACGAGAATGCCCCTGTGGGGACGACCCGGACGGAACGTCGCAAGTTGAAAAATGGAAGTGGTGAGGTTGCATCGGATGTATTGAAAACTTACGAGATGTTCCCTTGGGGAGAGGAACTGATCTCGGAGGCGCAGGACCCCGAGGGGGTGAACCGGGTAACTCGCTACTATTATCACGATGAGGACAGTGGTGCGCCCGGCTATGGGCGGCTGAAACTGAGGGTGGGGCCCTTTGGCAACTGGGATTACTGGATCTATGATGCTGACGGGCGTCAAATTAAGACAGTCTCTCAGTTTAAAAACACTTCTGCTCCTGGCGGTGACACCCTGCCTTCCTCTGTGGACGAGAGTAGTAATCGGGTGGTTTCGCACACGTTTAATGAGGATGCTGATGCCGGTTGGAATGCGTCCTTGGGGGAATTACGCCGGACAGTGACCTATGTGCAAGGGAATGAGGTTAGTAGGGGCTACCAGATTAGGTACGAGGAGCGTGAGATTGAGCGTATTCAGGGAATTGATACCGAGGTCAAAATCGTAACCTACGTCGATTGTACAGTTCCCGGCGCGGCCTTGGGAGCCGCCTCCAATCTGGTCACCGTTGAACGTACGATTGATGAGTTTGATCTCAAGGGGCAGCCCTTCAGCATCGAGCGCCCCGATGGTACGATGACCCGGTATTCCTACTCCTACGATACTTCCAGTAGTGAAACGATGGACTGGCTCGTGACAACCAGGGAGGAAGGCACCTATGTTTACACCCCTCTGCTGGAGTTTGAGCCCTTTTTGCGTGAGGTTACGGTTGTGGACGGAGTGGGCAATCTGCAATCCCGTGAGAGCTTCCGGTTTGATGAGAGTGGCGAGCCCTTTACCGTAGATCTTGAAGTGGTCAACGGACACGATTCTGAGACGGGCCGTCCGACTTCTATTATCTATTTGGATGGTACGACTCGTGATATGGCCTATGCCTGCTGTGGGCTGGCTTGGGAGTTGAGTCGAGATGGAGAATACACCCAATACACCTATGACGATGCGGGGCGCGTAGTGGAGGCCCTCAAAGGGGATGGCCTGACAAGTTACGATCTGGACGCTGCTGGTCGCGCAGTGCGGACTACATTCAGTAAGGGTAGTGCTTCGACAGAAACTACCTCGACCTACAACAAGGCTGGTGAGCTTGTGTCCAGTATGGATGTGATGGGGCGAATCACGGACCGCATCAAGGATACCGTTACTGCTGCTGGTGAAACCTTTGTTCGTGAACGCGTGTCCTTCCCTTATCTGCCAGGGCAGGCCCCAGTCTGGGCAACCACGACTCTCAGCTATCAGGATGGCTCGCTCTATCAGGTCAGCGGCCCTTCTACAATGGCTCGCCGGTACAGTTATTCTTCAGCCGTGCCGGGGGAAGAGGCTACGACTGAGACTTTTCTGAAGCCGGACCTGAGTGCCTCGGGCGAGTATAGCACAACCGTGACGGACATGTTGGGGCGTACGCGAACGGTTCTGCAACCGGCTCTCGCTCCCGGGGGGGCGGGCGAGGCGCAGACCAGCTACAGTTACAATGCCTTGGGGCAACTAGTCTCAATGGAAGATCCAACCGGCGTCACAACCTTTTACGTGTACGATGATGAGGGGCAGTTGTGGAAAACCTATGTGGGGGATGATGTTGAGGGGCCGGTGCAGACGACAACCATCAGCTACGGGCCTGCTTCGTGGGATAGCGGAGTGCGGGTTCGCAAGACGACTTCTGTGAGTGGGGATGATGTTTCAGGGGCGCAAGTCACCGAGGTCAGCCTCGACGATCTTACCACTGTCACAACTCAGTACGGACTGACGGCGACAACGGTTACGGCATTGACCCCTGCCGTGCCGGTGGGCGGATCGGGTGGCTATGCTCCGGCCACCCGTACGGTCACGACGAGCATTGCCGACGCCGTTGGGGGCTTTGTCTCGAAAACAATTACCGTTTACGCGGATGGCCAAGTGGTCTCCAGTGCAAGCTATGACGCTCAGGGCGCCATGCTTGATCAGACTCAGTACACTTACAGCGACTTGGGTGCTCCGCATACCGTGAGCGATGCCTTCGGTGTCACGACCTACAGTTATCTGGCTAATGGTCGTCTCGAGAGTGTGACGACGCCTGTGGCGGTTGAGGGATCCAGTCTCCCCGGTGACCAGGCACAGACGACTTCCTATGCCTATAGCGATGCCCCGGATGGGAGCATGACGAGGACAATCACCTTGCCGGACGGAAGAATACAGACCGAGGAATACTATCCGGATGGACAACTCAAGCGTCGCAGCGGGTCGAGAACCTACCCGGTAGAGTATGCTTATGACTACGCGGGTCGCATGGCCACGATGAAGACTTGGCAGGATTACCCTTCGGGGGTTCCGGTTGTTACCCATTGGGTTTATAATGCTCGCGGGCTTTTGCAGGAGAAATACTACGCCTACGAGGTGGGGAATCCCGGCACTCCTGACCTGAGCTATACATACGACGATGCCGGCCGACTGAAGACTCGGACCGGTGGTCGTGGGATTGTTACGGCTTATTCCTACGACCCGGACTACGGCTATCAGACGGGCATATCCTACAGTGATGGTAAGACTCCAGCCATCAGCTATACGCAGTATGACCGCAGCGGGCGAATCGGAGCCATAACCGATAGGACTGGCACGCGAACGCTTGTTTATGGGGATGGTCGGATTGTCTCGGAGACCTATGAAGCGGACGGGGAGCCCTGGGATGGTTTTGCGGTTGAGAGGACATTTGATGCGGCCACTCGCCCGAACACGGTCAGCCTTTCCGATGGCACCAGTCCGCTGCACGCAGTGCAGTACGGCTTCGACGGTGTCACAGGGCGTCTGGAGACGATTGGCTTCAGTCAGGGCGGTCAGGTGCACACGGCGGCATACGGTTATCGCCCCGGTAGCGCTCTGGTGGAAAATGTGGTGCAGTCCCGTGGGGCTGCGGAAGTGCTTGCCGTTCACCGTCAGTATGATAATCTTGGTCGTCTAAGGAGCCTGAGTTATGGTATTCCTCATCAGCAACTGGGTATGACCTACGCATACAATGCGGCGAACCAGCGGACTGCGGCCACTCTGGGCAGCGGAGAGTACTGGCTTTACGGTTACGATGCGTTGGGGCAAGTCACCAGCGCTGCGAAGTACCTGCCTGGTGCGCAACCAATTCCCGGCTACGTGTTCAATTACGGGTTTGACGATATCGGTAACCGTACTCAGGCCGGGCGGGATGGGAATACAACCCGTCGTCAGGTGTATTATGCCGGAGCCGATGCCACCGGGACAAACGGTGCCAATCCGCTTAACCAGTACGGCAGTCGCAGCGTGCCTCGCGTCCTTGGAGTGCTGGGGTCTGCTCACCCGGCGGCGGAAGTGACGGTTAATGCGGAGACGGCCACCCGTACAGGAGAGTACTTCCAGGCACTCTTGGATTACTCCGGGGAAACAAGTCCAAATGCTGCCCGGCAGGAGAGTATCGCGATCCAGGGAACCTACTCAGGGCAGGGGAGTGGTGGTGCCGATGCTGTCGCCGAGGCTGAAGCCAGCGCCTACCTACCTCCCAACCCGGAAAACTTTATATACGATGACGACGGGAACTTGTCCAACGACTCTCGTTGGGTGTATACTTGGGATGGTGAAAATCGCCTTATTGCGATGGAGCCAACTTCTGTGGCAGC